>WHTE01000014.1 GCA_009377845.1 Nitrospirales bacterium
CATGACAGCCCATGTGCTTCCTGAGCACGGGCAACAATGTCTGATGAGTGGTATGGATGAATGTCTTTCCAAGCCTGTTCATTTACACGGCTTCGAGAAGGTGCTTCAGCGATGGGTAGGGTTCATTCCCTGTGCGACGGTTTCTCCCTCATCCCGGAGAGAAGACCGTGCTGACTGGTCTGACAGCAATCCGGCCTTCATCAAGAACACAGGTTCGGGCAACCATGTTGAGAAGCACTCCCAAGGCACGATTGTCTTAGAAGAGTATGACGTCTCCGCCGCTTTGCAAGCCCTGGAAGGGGATGAAGCCTTGCTGTGTTCTCTGCTCAACATTTTTAACGAAACAACCCCGGGTCTTATCCAGGGGATGCAGAAATCGATTCAGATGATGGATCGCCAGAATTTCCAAAGGCAGGCCCATCAAATGAAAGGTGCTCTGAGTGCTGTGCATGCCGGGCACGAAGCGAAATTGGCGGAACGACTTGAACAAATGGCTTCTTTCGCATCTTTTTCACATCTTAATTCAGAGGTGACTGAGTTGGAGAATGTGATGCAAAAATTGTTCTGTGTGTTTCAAAGCCTGGTCTCTTTGCGCGAAGACAGGGATAGTCAACTTTCTCCGAAAACTTCTTGTCCTGAGGCGAGTGCTCAAGATGAAATGGCTCAAGTCAGGTTCAGGCCTTGAGAGGATGAAATTTCTTCTATCCGGGAATAAGTCTTAAGTTTTCGATGAATCAGACCGATACCACCAGCATTAATGACCAAACTCTAACGAGGGTATTACAATGAAAGACCTGCTGACCTTAAGTGAAGTTTCGACGTTCTTGAAAGTGCCAAAGTCGACGATCTACAAATTAGCAAGAGAACGCCGTCTTCCGGGGCATAAAGTCGGAAAGCACTGGCGATTCGTTCGAGAAGAAATTGAAGCGTGGGTTCAAAATGCCGGAGGAGAGGCGGCGATGGCTGGTGCGGGGCCACAAAACGGGAGCCGTGACCGGTTTAGTTTGAATTAATCCCGTATCGGTGTCTACTCCTCCTCTCGCGAGAGGGCATCGATAAGGTGCAATGACTCACCTGCTCAGATTCTGAGGGCAAGATGCCCCGGAATGGGCAGCAACGCCGGTTCCTACTCCCTACCGGTTCTCACTCATTATTAAATGGTTGTCAGGACTTGCAATGGACTGGATCTTTCCTTCCTTCCCGGTTTCCCCTCCCATATTCTCCCTGTCATGCCTGTTCGGATTTTGACCCTTCTCCTGGCTGTCGGTCGTCATTGTCCCTATGGAATCCGGAAAAAATTGTCGTTTTCCCGGGAAGGACCGCCAGGGAAGGCCCTTTCGGTGTTTTCCTCCTATTTGAAAATCGAAAGCACACCAAACTGCATGGGCCTTGGCAGAACGTGGGCGGATGATCGGCTTTTTCCAACGACAGCTTAAGAATGCAAAAAAGTAAACCGAAACTCGAATATACGGCGTGTGTTCACCAAAATATGGACGTGTGCAGCTGAAAAGATTTCCCCTTTATCAGGAAGAATCGATTTTGCCTGGGGGACAAAGTCCTAAGGTGTAAGGAGTTCATCATGATTGATACCGGTATTAAAGTGTTGGTGGTGGACGATATGTCCACCATGCGTCGGATTTTGAAAAATGTGTTACGGCAAATTGGCTTTTCGGACATCATCGAAGCCGAAAATGGGCAGGACGCGCTGACGAAATTAAAAGCCGGAGGGTTTGGGTTGGTGGTCTCGGATTGGAATATGCCGGTGATGCAAGGCATTGAACTTCTGCGGGCCGTTCGAGGCGATGTGGAGTTGAAAACCCTTCCCTTTTTGATGGTGACTGCGGAAGCGCAAAAAGAGAATCTGATCGAGGCTGTCCAAGCCGGGGTCAGTAATTATGTCGTGAAACCTTTTACGGCAGAAGTTCTGCAAGGAAAATTAGAAAAAATATTTGCCAATGTTCAGCCGGCCAAAACGTGATTTAGGCAAATAGTCCCTTCCAGACACAAAGGAGACCCATATGCTTGTGGATCGCAGGATAGAGACCGAGGTGACAAGCGACGCCGAGATGCCTGAGGAGGCTTTGCATGCGGATCGTTCGATCAATGCGGAAATGGAGGAATTGACCAAGTATGTCGAAGTGATCACAAAAGCTATTCGGGAAATGGAATGCCCGGTGACGTCCACCTCCGATCAACTTCCTCAGGCCACCTCGCATTTGAACGATCTCGCAAAGATGACGGAAGATGGCACCCATCAGGTTCTCAGCCTGACGGAAGAACTTGAACGGAACCGAGGGGTGATGCGACACAAGTTAGAACAATTGCGGGCGAATGTTGCTGGAAGAGCCGTGAAGGATATTGATGCGATTTTGGAAATGGTGAAAGCGGATGAAGGGCGTCTCATGAATATCCATGTCGCGCTGTCATTCCAGGATCTCGTGGCGCAACGGGTGGCCAAGCTTGTCAGCATTTTAAATGAGATCCAGCATAAACTGTTGAAGCTGGTAGTGATTTTCGGGATTCAACAGAAGAAAGACGGAGGCGGGTCCAAAGGTGAGGGGCGAGGCTATGAAATGCTGCGCCAGTTGGAAACGTCCAAAACCACTGCGCTTCAACAAGATCTCGTGGATGACATCATGTCGGAATTCGGGTTTTCATAAAGGCAGAGACACGAGAGAACGAGGTTATGTGGTGTGGCGAGGGGAAAAGGTCTACGAGCCTGCAACAGGTGATCTATGAGTGAGGAAATGAAAGAAATACTCAACGATTTTTTGGCGGAAAGCTCCGAAATGTTGGAAGCGCTTGACCAACATTTCGTGAAACTGGAAACGGAGCCTTCGAATACCGAATTGTTAAACGAGATTTTTCGGTGCATGCACAGCATGAAAGGATCGGCAGGATTTCTGGGGTTTAGCCATTTGGTGGAAGTCGCGCATCAAGCTGAGAGTTTGTTGAATAAACTCCGACAGGGAGAGATGTCGGTTTCTCCTTTCATTATCGACATTATTTTGGAAGCCGTGGATGCGGTGAAAATGCTCCAGTCCGACATTCGGGAAACTGGTGAAGATTCTCATGTCGAGACACATTTAATTGTCAATAAATTGGCTTTAACGATGGATAGCGCAGATGACCTGAAGCTTTCGATTCCATCCCCCAGGAAGGAGGTGACGGAAGCTGCTCCCTCCGATCGTCCCCGGTCTTCGGTGGAGATACCATCTTCTTCTGTGGCTGTCGCCATCGAACACTCTTCCGTTCATCCCCTTCCGGATCATCCGCCGGTTGAGGAACCCGCAATGAGCGGAGAAACGGCTGAACTGCCGGAACCGACGGCTCTTTCAGAGGGGTCATCAGGATTATCCGAAGTGTTGAATAAAATGAAAGAAGCTGCGTCACGAACCGTTCAGGCCGCCAGTTCCCCGGCCGGTAAACCGTCGGGAGGAAAAGAGGAAGACCAAACGGTCCGGGTGGAAACCAAACGGTTAGACCATGTGATGAATCTGGTGGGAGAACTGGTCTTGGGTCGCAACCGGCTCATGAAGCTGGGGTTTGGACTTGAGGAGCAATATGAGACGAATCCACTCGTCCGGGAGTTAGGGGTCACCCTGGCGCAACTCAATCTAGTGACCTCCGATTTGCAATTGGCCGTGATGAAGACCCGGATGGTCCCCATTCGCAAGGTGTTTTCACGATTTCCCAGGTTGGTTCGGGATTTAGCCAGCAAATTGGGCAAACAAGTGCGTTTGGAGTTAGTGGGAGAAGATACCGAAGTCGACAAATCCGTGGCGGATGAATTAAGTGACCCGTTGGTCCACCTGGTTCGGAACTCCATGGACCATGGATTAGAAACGGCAGCCGAGCGACACCTAAACGGCAAAGGTCCGGAGGGGTATGTACGATTATCGGCGAACCAGGAAGGCAACAGTATTGTGATTCGTGTAGAAGATAATGGCCGTGGGTTACAAGTCGAAAAAATTGGCGAAAAAGCCGTGGCCAAAGGCCTGATAGATCAAGCCGACCTGGATGCCATGAGTCATCGGGATATCATGAATTTAATTTTTCTTCCAGGATTTAGTACGGCGGAACAAGTGAGCGATGTGTCCGGGCGTGGAGTGGGCATGGATGTGGTTCGCACCAATATCAGTCGAATGAATGGGAGCTTGGAATTAGATTCGGAACCCGGCCAAGGGAGTCGGGTGACGATCAAGCTCCCATTGACCGTGGCCATTATTCAAGCCCTGATGGTGGAGGTGGAATGTGCCACATTTGCCATCCCGTTGGCCTCAGTGGTTGAGGCGGTCAAAGTGACCAAAGATGAAATTAAAAGTGTGAATGGGCAGGCGGTGCTGAATCTTCGCGAACGAATCCTTCCTCTCCTGGATCTGGGTGAGACGTTTCAAATTCCGAATGGTCGGTCTGGTGATGAATGCTATGTGGTAGTCGTGACGATAGGGGAACAACAGTTTGGAATCGTGGTGGATCGACTGCGTGCGCAAGAAGAAGTCGTCATTAAGTCTTTGGGTGAGTTTTTGGCCGATGTGAAAGCCGTGGCGGGGGCAACCATTACGGGAGATGGCAAGGTGGTGTTGATTCTGGATATGGCTGATTTAGTGCGGGAAGTGCATACCGCGACCTATACCGGTCTGCGCTAACTCGACGATGGTCCGGTTGGAATGACGGATCACGTGTTCCACGAAGACAGACGGGGAAGTGGTTGAATGTGTCAAGAAGGATGACCTGCACTACGTCTGATGAGTTGACGACTGAGGAGAGCATGATGGCGAAATGGATGGCGGAAATTGATCAACGGACCCGACTGGCCGGGGCCAATAAAATGGAACTGTTGATGTTTCATTTGGGGACGGAGGAGATCTACGGCATTAATGTGTTTAAGATTCGTGAAGTTATGAAGGTCCCACCCGTGGTAAAAATCCCTGACTCCGATCCCCGAATCCTGGGCTTGGTGAACCTCCGGGGAGAAAACATTGCCTTAGTCGATTTGAAACATGCCATTGGACTCGGGCCTTTGGATCCTGCTGGAGCCAAACTCATCATTGCGGAATATAACGATAACAAACAAGGATTTCTGGTGGCCGGGGTCGATCGGATCATTCGTATGTCGTGGGAACGAATTAAAATTCCTCCACCGATGTTGCAATCCAGCCGGCAAGGGGCTGTCACGGCTATCACCAAATTGGAGGATGGCCGGATGGTGCTGATTCTGGATGTGGAAAAGGTTTTGGCAGAACTGCACCCACGAAGTGAAGAAGAAATCCTGGTTGGCATTGAATTGGTCAAGGAATTGGCCGGCAAACGTGTCTTGGTAGCCGATGACTCGATTGTGGCCAGAAAACAAATTATCAAAACGTTGGAACGTTTAGGGATGAAATATGAAGAAACGCAGACGGGAAAAGAGGCACTCACCCGGTTGCGGCAGTATGCGGATTTGGGTGACAAAACGGAACGCACCATTTTCGATTTTGTTGTCGGTGTAATTACGGACATTGAAATGCCGGAAATGGACGGGTTTTCTCTGACCAAACATATCCGTGAAGATTCCCGATTGCAGGGGCTTCCGATCTTAATGCATTCCTCCTTGTCCGGACGGTGCAATGTGGATAAAGGCAAGATCCTGGGTGTGACGGATTATGTGACGAAGTTTCATCCAACGGAACTTCGTGACAAATTGATTGAACATCTCGGTCGACCTCATGCGGAGCCGTGCGGAAGTCAGAGTAGGCATTGACCAGGGGCGCGTGAAAAGAGCGTACCGCCATGAATCGAAACACATGAAAAGAACAACAAGAGGATATCAATGATGAAGCCTGTCTGGAATGTGGGTATTACGACAAAATTAGTCTGGATTCTGGTGTTTTTTTCTCTGATTCCGCTCAGTGTTCAAGTGTATTCGTTGTTTCAGACTGCAGAGGTCCTGAAAGAAGAGGTCGGGGTCCAATACCAGGCGGTGGCAGAAGGGATTGCCGAAAAAATCCATCTTCATCTGGCGGAGCGCTATGCCGATGCTCAAATCCTTAGTCGGGTTCGGATGCCAGGCGATCAGGAGCTGTGGGGTCAATCTGGGAGCTATTCGAAAGATTTTGCCAAAATGTTGAATGCCTATGTCCAGGCATCGGGAGTGTATTCTCTGGTCCAAGTGGTGGATCTGGAAGGTCATCTTATCGCCGTCAACGACCGCGATGCCGAAGGGAGGCCTCTTCGGACGGAATGGCTTTACGAAAAAAGTTTTCGGTCGGCCCCGTGGTTTTTGGCTCTTCAACAGTATGATCAGCGCGCTTCCCCCACAGAGCCATCCTCAAACAGACATTTGAACCAGGAGGTCTTTGTTGAAAGCCTGATGGTTGATCGGGATGTGAAAGAACTCTTTCCCCAAGAAAGTGGTCTGACGGTCGGGCTATCCGTTCCTCTTTATGATCGTGGGCAAGTCGTGGGGTATGGGAGCCATCGCATGAAGTTCTCCAAGATAGAACATATTTTCCAAGAGGCCTACCAACACTTGAAAAAATCTGGATTTTCTCATGCCGAACTCATTCTGCAGGATGGACAAGGCATGACGCTCATGGAATATGCCCCTGCTGTCCATCAGACCGAGGAGGTGATCCACGATTTGGATAATGTGTTGTTTAAAACGAATCTGGCCCAGTTGGGACTTGAAGCGGCACAATCCGCGGTTCAGGGCAAATCCGGATACGCCAGGAATTTCCATCCCGGAAAACAGGCGAATCAAGTTATCGGATATAGCCACATGCCAGGCGGAGCTGGATCGTTGGGAATGCCTTGGTCCGTGTTGGTGCATGTTCCAGAGGAAGAAGCCTTCAGTCATGTCCGACACCTGACGAATAAAACTCTGTTGGAGATGCTGACGGGTCTTCTCGTAGTGGTTCCTATTGGAATGTTTATGGGAAGAAAAGTTGTGAGCCGGTTGAAACCCTTTTGGGAAGTGGCGGAGAAAGCATCGAAGGGGGATTTAACCCACCGGGTTCCGGTGAGGACCCAAGACGAACTGGGACAAATGGGATTGGCTCTGAATAATTTATTAGATCAATTAAGTCGCATGCTTTTGCAAACTCGTGCTGTCGCGCAGTCCTTGTCCCAGGCGTCAGCCCAATTGTCTTCTGTGGGCCATCAAGTCGTTCAGGCCAGCCAATCTCAAGTCCACCAAGCCACCCAGGTGGCGGTTGCCGTCGAGGAAATGTCATCTACTGCTGAAGATATGGCTCGCCACACGCAGGCCTTGGCTGCTACAGCCACGGGGGTCAATGATTCGGCCGTCCGTGGTGGGGAAATTGTGGTCTCTTCAATTCACGGGATGGAATCGGTTTCCAACCGCATGCAGGAATCAGCCGGTCGGATTCAGAATTTAGGGCAACGCTCCAAGGAAATCGGGGACATTATCGGGGTGATTGAAGATATTGCGGAACAGACTAATCTCTTAGCTCTCAACGCGGCGATTGAGGCTGCACGGGCAGGGGATCAGGGACGCGGGTTTGCCGTGGTGGCGGATGAGGTGCGGAAACTGGCCGAGCGGACGGGGAAGGCGACAAAAGAAATTGCGACGGTGATTGAGTCCGTACAGGCAGGAACTCATGAAGCGGTCCGTTCGATGGAAGCTGGAACCCAAGAAGCCCATACCGGTATGGCTCTTGTGCGAGAAGCCGGGATTCGATTGACCGAAATTGTGACAGGTGTTCAACGAGTGGTGGATATGATTCAACATTTTGCCGGATCGACGAAACAACAGTCAGAGGTCTCCGGGCAAATTTCATCGAGTATTCAACAGGTGGCCCAACTCAGTCAGAACAATGAAAGTCATATTCAGGGGGTGGCGACGGCGACCAAGCGATTTACGGCATTGGCGGCCGATCTTCAAACATCACTCAGTCGCTTTACATTAAAAGGGTAAAGCCGTCCTGTGTCCGAGACATTTTTTCAGTGAAGGAAAGCGCATGCGGCACTTAAGAATTGGACCTAAATTCGTCTTGTTTCTGGGAACGTTGGCCGCAGGATTGATCGTCTGCGGCTTGTGGGTGATGTACCAACAAGAAGAGGCCAGGCTGCGGACGCTTTTGGAGGAAGAAGGAACGATTATTCAATACCAAATTGAAGTCACGCGAGCCTATATTGCCAAAAATTATGTGGGGAAATTAAAACAATCTTCCATGGGGCCTCACCTGCATGTTTCTCGTGATCATGAACAAGATCCCGATGCCATTCCTTTTCCCGCCACCGCCACGCAGGAAATTGGAAAAGAATTGGGCCGGTTGGGGGTGTATCAGGCCAGGCTCGTCAGTGATCAGCCGATGAATCCTGCCAATGCCCCGCGGGACATCTTTGAAAAAAAGGCGATTGAACTGATTAAGAATGGGGCGGAGAGTGTGAGCGAGATTCAGACGATCAACGGGGTGCACATCTTTCGAAGGGCGAGCGCGGATGTGGCTTCCGTGGATGCGTGCGTGAGTTGCCATGTGGGAAAAAACCTGGGAGAGGTGATCGGCTTGTTGTCTCTTTCAATTCCGATGACACAGGCCAAAGAGGCGATGGCCAGGTCGGTGCTCAATTCCGCGATGTGGATGATCGGGATCATCCTCATCTGCTTGGGTGCAGTGTACTGGTTAATTCATCGGCTTGTGCTGAAACCCCTTCATGCTTTAACGGCCATCTCCCGCGATATTGCGCAAGGTGAAGGCGACCTGACAAAACGGGTGCCAATGGGAACTGGTTCGGATGAAATCGTGGAATTAAGTCGCTACCTCAATTCGTTTATTGGAAAAATGCAGGCTGCATTGTCGTTAGTCAATGATGCGACGAATCGACTGGCTTTTTCCACGGTTCAGTTATCCACGACGGCGGATGGGGTCGTTCGAGCAGCGGAAGGGCAGGATGCTCGTGTGATTCAGTCGGCCTCGGCGGTTGAGGAAATGACGATGACAGCGGGCGAAGTGGCAAGAAATTCCACGGAAGCCGCACGGATTGCTCAGGAAACCGCGGAAACGGCGCGATGCGGGCAGGAAGTGATGACCCAAACCGTGATCGGCATGCAACAGGTTTCCCAAGCGGTGGTGCAGGCCGCCGACATTATTACGACACTCGGGCGGTCCTCGGACCAAATCGGAGAAATCGTTCGGGTGATCGAAGATATTGCAGACCAAACCAATTTACTGGCTCTCAATGCCGCCATTGAGGCCGCCCGAGCCGGGGAGCAAGGGCGAGGATTCGCCGTGGTGGCCGATGAGGTGCGGAAGTTGGCGGAGCGCACCACCAAGGCCACCAAAGAAATCGGGGATATGATTCGGCAAATTCAGCAAGATACAAGAAGTGCGGTTGCGTCCATGGATCAAGGGACAAACCGGGTAGGCCATGGGGTGGAGTTAGCCAATAAGACCGGAGAGGCCTTGTCGAACATTCATTCAATGATCAATGCCACGGCAGGGATGATCCAGCAAATTGCCAATGCGGCCGAAGAGCAATCCACGGCCACGCGACAAATTGCCAGCGATTTAGAGTCCATGACTCAAACGACCCGCCAGACAACCAGCGGGATCTCCAAATCAGCCAAGGCGTGCCATGATTTAAGCTTGTTGGCCGGGGATCTTCAGAAATTGGTCGGATCGTTTAAGGTGTAAATCAAGGTTCAGTATGTCCGGGAGGGCTATACATTCCTACAGTGTCAGAGGAGGATTCTGGTCGATCTGACCTTTGGAGTCGGGTGGATGGTCGGATGAGGACGATGGGGAGAGTGGTAACTTCTTCTTGGCCACAACTTGTTCCAACATGGTGACCGAGTCCTTGAGCAAATCCGCGGCACAGGTCAAGGTGACATGCAATTGTTTCCAGGCGTCATCCCAACGCCCTTCATGTTGAAGGTCCTGAAATCGTCGATGTTGTTCTTGGAGTATGGCTTTTTTGGCATCGAGCATTAACCGATCGGCTTGTGAGCTGGCTGGTCTGTTCATACAAAGAATCCTTTATCGCGATGCAAGATGATGAAGTGATGATGTCGTTCACCCTATCAGAGCGGTTGTTGGAGCCTCAAGGTGTCAATGATTGGCGTTGGCAGAGAATGGGTGAAATTCGATGAGATTGGTACGAGTTCTGAGCGTCCTCCAATGGATACCAATCCCTTCCGATGGAAACCAATGAAAACGAACAGCCCTCCAATTCGGGTATTGGTCGTGGACGATTCTGCCTTTATCAGAAACACGCTTTCCACGATGCTCATGAAATTCCCGGATGTGCAGGTGGTGGGGACCGCAAAAAATGGAATGGAAGCGATTGAGCAGGTCAAGCGAAGTCAGCCGGATGTCATGACTTTGGATGTTGACATGCCTGGCATGAATGGTTTGGCCGTGCTGGATTATGTCATGGCCCACTGTCCGCTTCCGGTCATTATGATCAGCGCTTTGACCAATGAAGGGGCCGGGGTGACGCTTCAAGCTCTTGAACGGGGTGCTGTTGACTTTATTCCTAAAGATGTCGGCCAAAAACATTTTGACATTGACTGGATTGAGGGACAGTTACATGACAAAGTGCGGGAGGCGTATCAGGCTCAACTTGGGGTGCACCAGGCCCGACATACAGGAGTGAACAACATTTCATCGGTCTCGGTCTCCCATCCTCAGAAGAAGGGTGAAACGAGAGCCGCCATACGGCGGCCCGACATATCTTGGGAGGGTGTGAATCGAGCCGCCACACAGCAAACACATGATATGTTCCCCCTTGTGGTGATTGGATCATCCACCGGAGGGCCAAATCTGCTGAAACAACTCGTGCGGGATTTACCAGTTCCCTTTCCGGCCTCGCTCATCATTATTCAGCATATGCCAAAATTTTTCACAAAAGTGTTTTCGGAAAATTTGAATGCCGTTGCTCCGTTTCCTATACGAGAAGCGCGCAATGGGGATCGGCTCGAACCCGGGGTGGGCCTCGTGGCTCCGGGTGATCAGCATTTGTTCATTGACCGTCAGGCTAATGGACGAGCGGCGATCAAAATTTCGACTGAGTCGGTACACCTGCCTTACCGGCCATCGGTTGATTGTGCCATGGCCTCGGCGGCAGAACATTTTGGTTCATCCGTCATCGGTGTGGTGGTGTCCGGTATGGGGAATGATGGTGTGGTGGGCTGTCAAAAAATTAAGGAGCACGGGGGAACCGTGCTTGTCCAGAATGAAGCGACCGCCTTGTTGTATGGGATGCCACGGGCGGTGGTGGAGGCAGGCTGGGCCGATGCAGTGGTTTCAGATGTGCAGCTGGTTGAGTGCATGGTTCAGGCTGTTGAGGCTATTTTGGAGGAGAGGGCGTTGGCGATTCCTGTGGGGCTTAGGCCATCAAAAGTTCGGAACGGGTCAGGCTAGGGACTTTTCCAGAGTTTGGAGAGGGACACATCTCATGTTGAGTACTGTGACGAAGAGGCTATCTCATGATGATATCGAGGAAGGCGTTGGAGTTGTGCTCCAACTGGTGAGTTTTCAGTTGGGGCACGAGATATTTGCAATCGATATCCTGGGCGTTCAAGAGATAATTCGTCTGGCTGAAATTACCCATGTACCGAATGCTCCCCATTATGTGGAAGGGGTGGTGAATCTGCGTGGAAAAGTCATCCCCATTATCAATCTTCGAGCCCGTTTCGGTCTGTCTGCTACGGAACCCACCAAGGAGACTCGCATCGTGGTGGTGGAGGTGGCTCATGTGATATTAGGATTTATCGTGGATTCGGTGGAAGAAGTCTTGCGACTTCCGGAAGAATGTATTGAACCCATGCCCCCTACAGGCCGGGGAGGAGTTGATGAATGTCATCGAGGGGTGGGACGGGTGAATGGGCGCTTGGTCATGTTGCTGGACCTTGAACTCTTGTTTGGTATTCGGACATCCCGTTAAGGAGAGCGGTTTGTTATGGATATTTTGTCAATCCTTGGCATCGTGTTGTCCATTGTGGCCATTGTTGGCGGGCAATACTTAGAGGGCGGCCATCTCAGTTCGATTATGCAATTCACCGCCTTTCTCATTGTGATGGGTGGTACCCTCGGAGCGGTCATGCTCAATTATCCGATGCCGATTTTTATGAAGGCATTGAGTAGCATCGGCATGGTCTTTGGCAATGTGCATGTGGATATGAAGGGTATCATTTCAAAAATAGTGGAACTCTCCAATATCAGTCGAAAGCAGGGCTTGCTGGCATTGGAAGGCCAGATGAAGACAATTCAGGATCCCCTCATGGCCAAGGGCGTTCAATTGGTCGTTGACGGAACGGAGCCGCCGAAAATTCGCGAAATTCTCGAGGTGGAAGTCGGAATTTTTGAAGAGGAGTATCTGTTAGCGGGAAAAGTCTACGAATCGTTAGGAGGTTATGCGCCTACGGTTGGGATTATTGGTGCGGTCCTTGGATTAATCCATGTCATGGAAAATTTAGCCGATCCGTCTAAACTGGGGAGTGGCATCGCCGTGGCGTTTGTGGCCACGGTCTATGGAGTGGGCTCCGCCAATTTGTTTTTCCTGCCTATGGGAGGAAAAATTAAAATGAAAGCCAAGGAATTGGTGATGGGAAAGCTCATGGTGATTGAAGGGCTCATTTCCGTCGCCCAAGGAGAGAATCCTCGAATGATTGAAGAGAAGTTAAGTGGGTTTCTGCCCACGTCGGAGAAAAAGAAAAAATAAACAAGTGGCGGACGGACTGTTGGTGCGAGTGATTGTGTGAAGAAAAAGCACGAGGAGCATGAAAATCACGAACGGTGGTTAGTCTCGTATGCGGACTTTATTACCTTGCTGTTTGCATTTTTTGTGGTGATGTATTCGGTTTCTTCAATCAATGAAGGAAAATTCCGCGTCCTCAGCGATTCTCTGGTGAGCTCTTTTACCAACAATAAACCCGTGGGGGAGCTATCTCTCGTCAATCTTCCCATTCAAAAGAGTACACCGATTCAAGTGAAAGAAGAGCAAAAATCAACCGATAATACTCGGTCCTTCTTAAAAGTCGCCAATGCCATTACCGCAGCCAAGGTCCCTCAAGGCGTGAAGATCACCTCGACGGAACGTGGGTTGAATATTCGGATCAAAGATGAGGCCTTGTTTCGTAGTGGGAGTGCCAGCATTAATCCACAAATCCAAGAATTCATCGATTTAATTGCCAGCCTGGTCAAAGATTTGCCAAATCTCATTGCGGTCGAAGGGCATACGGACAATCAGCCTATCCGATCCGCTGTCTTTCCATCGAATTGGGATCTTTCAACCACCAGGGCCAATGCCTTGATCCGGTATTTGATCGAACAGCATCAATTAGCTGCTCACCGATTTTCCTCAACCGGTTATGCAGGCACTCGCCCCGTTGAATCCAACGATACTTTGGACGGACAAGCTTCTAACCGCCGGGTAGAACTCATCGTGCTTCGGGACACGAGTCCTAAAACTTCACCATCACACCCCTTCCTCCCCTAAAATCCGTTCCACAACCCGAGTTAAAAAAATCCGGAAAACGATTAAACCGATTCCTGCCATTCGCTAGGCAGGATCAGGTCTATTGGGAAAGTTATGCCGGTATCGTCGGGTCCCCCTGCGAGGGGAATACCGGTTCCCTGTTCAAGGCAAGAAAAATCCGATAGACAACACATGCCTCAAACTTCGCACTATTTGGGATTTTGAGAGGCGAAAGAATGAAAACGTTGTAAAAACGGCCTTGTGTTAGCCATTCCCTTTGGGGAACACGCAGGCGGCCTTTTGGCACATGCGTTGCAGAATTCCTCCTCTATCCACGTCAAGGAGGAAAAAATGAACCGAGGCATCTATCCGCCCTTAGCCGGGGCGATTACGCTTGAACACCGCATGGAAGTCCTCTCCCATAATATTGGGAATGTGCATACGACGGGCTTTAAAAAGGACAAGCCGATCTTCGCCACCATTCTGGGGCAAACCCCAGGGCCCTCGGTAGCTGGAATAGATTTGTTCCCCCTGATGGATGCACTTCCTCCAGATCGTTCGCAAGGAGTTTTACATCACACAGGGGAACCATTAGACGTGGGATTGGAAGGCGAAGGGTTTTTGGTCGCGCAAACTCCTGATGGATTGCGGTATTACCGCGGTGGGAAATTACATCGGAATGCTGACGGAAATTTAGTGGCCCATACCGGTGATCCCCTCATGGGGAAGAAGGGACCCATTCAACTGCCGGGTGGTGAGGTCGTGATTGGCAATGATGGAACGATTCGGGTCAATAATAAGATCATCGACACACTGCGGTTGGACAAAATCTCCAATGGTCAAGAAACGGCAAAGGTGGGCGATTTGTTCTGGACCGTTCCGGATCAGGTTGTTCCGGATACGCATACCACCGTGCATCAGGGCATGTTGGAGCAATCCAATGTTAATCCTTCCCTCGATATGGTTGAACTGATCAAAGTGATACGAGAGTACGAACAAATGCAAAAAGCCATTAAAGCGATGGATGAACTGGCGGCCCAGGCCATTCAAGCCGGCCGGGTGCAGACGTAAGAGAGAGAAGTGAGGAGTAAGAAGTGAAAATAAGGGGTAAAACGGGATGTGTAAAGGGTAAGAGTAACCACCTCTCCCTTCACATTTCACGAAAAATCGCTTCACCCCTTACGCTTTAGGAAAGAAGAATCTCCTGACTTTGGATAGCGTAACCGATCGTGAAAATTATGATGCCTCTATAAAGGGAGACGAATAACGATGATTCGAGCGATGCATACCGCTTCTACGGGCATGTTCGCCCAACAACTCAATATCGATACGATTGCGAACAATCTCGCCAACGTGAATACGACAGGGTTTAAACGAAGTCGAGCGGAATTTGCCGATCTCCTGTATCAAATTTCCCGTTTACCGGGAGCCAGTGCCTCGAATGTCGGGGTGTTTCCAGTCGGTATGCAGATCGGGTTAGGCGTAAGGCCCGTTACCGTGGCCAAGGAATATGTGCAAGGAAGCCTCAAGCAAACTTTTAATGAATTAGATTTAGCCATTGAAGGGGTTGGTTTTTTCCAAGTCACGCGTCCGGATGGGACCACCATGTATACCCGGGCCGGATCCTTTAAACGCGATAGTACTGGCAATGTCGTGACGGGAGATGGCGATCAGCTTATTCCAAGCATTACGATTCCCTCTGGCGCACTCAAAGTCGATATTGGTCAAGATGGCACGGTTTCGGCGCTGTTGCCCGGAGTGTCCCAGGCCACTCAGGTGGGGCAAATTCAATTGGTGCGATTCGATAATCCTTCCGGCTTGATTTCACAAGGCAATAATTTGTTTTCAGAGAGCACTTCCTCGGGGCCTGCTCAACAGGGGACGCCAGGGTTTTCCACAGGGTTTGGGAATATTCAGCAAGGATTCCTCGAAATATCGAATGTGAATATTGCGGATGAAATGGTCAATATGATTATTGCCCAACGGGCCTATGAATTAAATGCCAAAGCCATCCAGGCATCAGACGATATGATGCAGGTGGTGAACACGTTGCGACGGTAGATCAATGAAGACGTTCATCTTGTTGATTGGACTTCTGTTGGGCGGGAATGTGTGGGGGGTAGTCGAGGGGACTGCCCGGGCAGAAGAGCCTGTCTCGTCCACACGTGTGCGTCCGGACATGCAATCGGTGCGTGCTGGAGATTTTGAGCGGATAATCTTGGCAGAGCTGACGCGCCGGTATGGACGCCCGCATCATCAGGTGTCGTTGCGGGTGTTGTTCCCCAGTCAATTGGTTGAGGTTCCCAGGGGGAACCTCCATCTTGAGGTCGAAGAATGGTCAGGGGGCGGAAGGACCGGACGCCGCGCGTTTCGAGTCGGTGTCTTTGTGAATCAGCAATTTATTAAAACGGTGAATGTCGTGGGGGAAGTGAAGGCTCAAGCCGAAGTGGCGACTCCGATCCGCTGGTTGAAGCCGAAAGATCTGGTGGCGGGCGAGGATCTGGCCCCGATGATGGTGGATGTGCCTTCCCTGACGCATGATTTTATTTTGGATCTTGAGGAGGCAATCGGCAAACAAGTGTTGCGTCCGTTGCCTCCGAGACAACCGATTCGGAAAATCATGTTGGATCACCCACCGGTCATTCATAAGGGGGATCGGGTCATGATTGAGGTCCGGAGTGGTGGCCTTCTGGTTCAGACCGTGGGACTAGCCAAAGCTGCCGGTAAAGCAGGGGAAACGATTCCGGTCCAAAACCAGGCATCGGGTCGGGACGTATTAGGGACCGTCATGGCTGCCGGGCTGGTAGAGGTCGGATTTTGAAAACACCAAGGTTGACGATGAGGCTCGTGGTGTGGGTAGTCGCCCTGCTGGTAATCGTGAGTAGCTGGACGAGCTGTGCCAAACCCAAGACGATGACGCAGGTCGAAGCCGAGCCAATTATCCCTGAAAAGGATCAGCCATCTTCACTAGGCTCCTTGTGGGAACCGGGGAACGGGCGGGCGTTCATGTTTGAGGATCGACGAGCCAGTCGGATCGGGGACATCGTCGTTGTACAAATCGTGGAACAACACAAGGGTTCCAAGAAAGCCAACACGAAAGCGGATCGAGAAGCAAGCCTTTCAGCCGGAGTAGGCGGGGGACTTTTCGGGCTTAGCAGTCTTACGCAGAAATTTGCTGAATATTTTAATATTGATGCCAGTACCAAAAATGAATTTGAGGGAGACGGGTCGACCAGCCGGGAAGATACCTTAACCGGCACCATTGCCGCCAAAGTGATCGAAGTGTTTCCCAACGGCGACCTCCGGATTCAGGGCAAACGGGAAGTGACGGTTAATAGCGAGAAACAAACGATGACGATTAAAGGCATTGTCCGCCGCATCGACTTGGATACGCAGAACACGGTCTTGTCGACCGCAGTCGCCGATGCACAAATTGCCTATACCGGTTTAGGAGTTGTGGACGATGTCCAGAGACCTGGGTGGGCTACCCGAATTTTTGATTGGATTACGCCGTTTTAGGTTTTTGGACTAGGTCTGTTTCCCATCTTTGATGTAACAGGAGATTTCCGTGATCCGTCGATCTTTCTTGATGAATAGGAGAAAAATTTCAAGCAAAACCGTGCGACCATGGCTTCCTCGATGGGGCGTGGTATTGGTCTGGATCAGTGGCTGGCTCATGGTCAGTGCCGGGGCTCTCACCGCACCGGTGGAAATTCAGGCGGCTCGTATTAAAGATATCGCCTCTGTTGAAGGAGTTCGAGACAACCAATTGATCGGGTATGGATTGGTGGTCGGGTTGGACCAGACCGGAGATTCGGTCGTGGGTGGTCAATTTACCGCCCAAGCCATTATTTCGATGTTAAATACCATGGGGATCAATCTCAAAATTGATCCCATTCAATTGTTAACTCGAAATACCGCGTCGGTGATGGTGACCGCCAAACTGCCACCGTTTGCCCGTCCGGGTATGAAATTGGATGTGCAGGTCTCTTCCATGGCCAATGCCAAAAGTTTAAAAGGGGGAACGCTCTTGTTGACACCTCTCAAAGCGGCCAATCAACAGGTGTATGCGGTCGCGCAAGGGCCGATTTCCACGTCAGGATTCGAGGCGGGAGATGGCGGGACCTCAGTGGTTAAAAACCAGCAATCCGGGGGGATTATCCCTGGTGGAGCTCTTGTCGAGCGAGCCGTGGATTTGGATATTACATCATGGGAGAAATTTTCCTTGACGATGCATCAGGCTGATTTCATCACCGCCTTGCGGGTGTCCGAAGCTATTAATGCCCATCTTGGCGATGGGGTGGCGTCGGCAGTCAGTTCCGGACAGATCCGAGTAGGGGTTCCCGAACGGTTCCAGGGCAAAATTGTCCAAATGATCGCCGCGGTGGAAGGGTTGGACGTGCATGTGGATGTCCGGGCGAAGGTCGTCGTGAACGAACGAACGGGAACGATTGTCATGGGTGAACATGTCCGGCTGGCCAGCATGGCGATTTCGCATGGAAGCCTGACGATCAAAATTAAGACCCGGTTCGATGTGTCCCAACCAGAAGCTCCAGGACTCATTGGATCGGCCGCAGGGACCACGGTGGTGACTCCCAGCGTAGATACGGAAGCGGAAGAGGAGAAAAAGCGAGTTATTCAGGTCGATGGATCCGTGACCCTTGGGGACTTGGTCAAGGCCTTGAATTCGGTCGGGGTGACGCCTCGTGATCTGGTCGCCGTGCTGACGGCGGCTAAAGCGGCAGGGGCTCTCCAGGCCGACTTGGAGTTGATCTAACAGGGTCTTAAGAAACATGCCCTGGGTCTTTCCGAAGGGTCCGCCGTGCCTGCGCTGACCTTTAGCAGGCAGGCCAGTGGCGTTTCATGGTCAGTAAAAAGTCAATAGTGAGGGGGAAGACGTGATACGGAAAGCGTGGAGTAAACACCAGGATTTCCCCGATCGGACATTGGACGACCAGTGCGTGACGGCAAGAGCCTACAATCAGCTTGTTCTCTTGAGCCAACGGCGACGGATCTGTGTCCAGGTCGAAACGCCTCAGGGCTTAGCAAGATCCTTCGTTTCCCTCAGGATGACATGCCTCCCAGGACGTGTGCTGTTCGTTAAAAGCCCGGAATTCATCAGAAGAGGGGGAAAATCGTGAGGGGTGAGGAGAAAAGAGTCATTCAGCAGTTTACTCCATGCATTTTTTCATCATATTCCTTGCCCCTGACCCCTTACGTTTCATCCCTCACGAAGAACGTTTCTCCTGATGCCTCACTCCTCACAATTCCGTGCGGCCTTGCCCATGGAACGGCACGTCTTGGCGTGCCGGGGCTGGACGGGTCAGACGGCGGGACGTTTTGATCGCCCTGTCGATTGCGGCTGTGACCGTCGTCCACATGACAGTCCGGGGCAATTCTGAGAAATGTAAGTTTTTCCGTAGCCTGCGAAGACCGGATAAGAAGAGCCGCTTTGGCGATGACTGTGTGACTGAAAGGGTGCATTACATGATTCATGGCATTTCTCCATTGGAAATCAGGGGTCTCTCCCAGAGTGCGTCAAACGGCAAGGTGGATCAGGTGGAACAATCGGCCCGCCTGGAGGAATTGTTGCGGGCCAGTCAGGAATTCGAATCCTATTTCCTGTCGTATTTGATGAAGGTGATGCGAGAGACTGTCCACAAGGGGGCGTTGACTGCGAATCGCATGGGGGACATGTTTGATTCCTTTTATGACGAAGAAATTGGCAAACGGGCGGCCCAAGCGGGAGGAATTGGCTTTTCTGCCTACGTGTTGGACACGGTTGCCCGGAATGAAGACCTCACCCGTCCTCCCACATCAGATCCGCCTTCTATGAAATCCTAAGAGGTTTTGTAAAGTTTCATGGTGTTACCTCCGATAAATATCAGGAAGGAGGCATGATGCCATGACGATACAGGGCCTTGATCCCAGTGGAGAACTGGGGAGACTGTTTTTTCAAGTTCAATCCAAAAATATTCATGCGCAGGAACCAACCCCATTACAGACTACTCCACGTCATTCATCTGTTGACGCGGTGGATCTTTCCGTTTTGGCGCAGGAAATACGGGACTATTCTTCTCGTGCGTCCCAGTTTCCTGAGCTCAGAATGGATAAAATTCAGCGTATTCAGCAGGGCCTGGAGTCAGGGGCTGAATTGGCGACATCAGGTCAGTTGGCGGAGGCCATTACCCGGGAGACGATTCTTAACTCGTTGGGTTCATAATCATTCGCTGTTCATGAAGGGAATGGCTGTTCGATGAATCATCCCCAATCAGCGTCGTGGGAGCGACTTCTGGTCATGTTGACCGAGGCCCAATCGTTGTTTCAGCGCTATGTTGGTTTGCTTGCTCATGAAGAGCGCACCCTACGCATCATGGATCGGCAAGGACTGACCGAGGTGAACAACCAAAAAGAACAAGTTTTGGATGCGATGTGCCGATTAGAACAGCAGGTTGAGAGAGAGCTTCAACAGCTTGTCGGATCTCACATCCACGAGTCTGTTAGGAGTTGGTTGAAGAAGGCTCAGGATCCACGCGCGCAATCGGCGCATGGCATGCTGATTGAACTTCTTCGATTGGCGCGCACCATACAGGACCAAGGCAAAAAGAATGAAACCTTGATTCGTCGAATCCAGCACAGCGTCCGTGAGGCGATGCATTTCATCTATACAGGGTTGGGAACGGGTCCGGTGTATCAGGAATCCGGGACATTAAATTTTCCTTCGGTTCCAAGTTCGGTCCATCTCCAGGGATAGGAGACCTATGGCGGGCATCAGCCACATCTTTAATATCGCCCGCTCCGGGATTCAGGCCCACCAACAGGGTCTGGCGACCACTGCCCATAACATTACCAATATCGATACCAAGGGCTATTCCCGGCAGGAAGTCGTTCTTGAATCCAAACGGCCAGCCGAAGGGACAATTGGGAGCGGGGTGCAGGTTGGTGCGATTCGCCGGACCGTCGATACTTTTCTGGAGAACCAATTGACTGCCGTTAATGAAGACCTGGGATTTATTACCGCCAGGAATAATTTCCTGGTTCAAACCGACGGGATTTTTTCGGAAACGGAACACTCCGGCGTGTCTCATAGTGTCACGGAGTTCTTTAACGCCTTGCGAGATGTCGCCACAAACCCGGAAAGTGCCATTCAACGCTCCGTGCTTCTGGCAAAAGCCGGATCTCTTTCAGATGCGTTTGTGACCCAAGCGCAAGCCTTGAATCAGATACGGGTAGATGCCGATGGGGAAATCAATCGTCATGTTGAGACCATTAACGGGTTAGCGGTACGGATTGCGTCGTTGAATGATGAAATTTTTAAAGCGGAATCCAGTGGACGTGAAGCGCCGGATTTACGGGACCAACGAGGGGTCCTCATGAATGAATTGGCGGAGTTAGTCGATATTGAGCAGGTGACCCTGAGGGATGGCATTGGAATCAATGTCGGTGGGCAACTGTTAGTAGCTGGCAATCATGCGAATGCGCTGTCGACTCAACCGGACCCGGACAACCCCCCGCTGAATAATGTGACGTTCGTGCGCAGTGACGGGAGTGAGTTTTCAATTTCCGATAAAATTCATGGAGGGAAAATCGGCGGATTACTCCTCCTGCGGGATGGGAATATTGTGGCATTCCAAGACCGGGTCGATCGATTGGCCGCCGTCCTGGTCAATGAGTTTAATCAACAGCATCAGTCTGGATATGCGTTGGATGGCACCACGAATAATGCGTTTTTTTCCGCGCTAGCTCCCCCAGCCCCTCTGGCTAGTGACCGGAATACCGGGAGCGTCATTGGCAGCTCGGTGACTATTGCGGATCCTACCCTTGTGACTTTTCAGAATTATGAAGTGCAGTTTACGGGGGCCTCGGCTTATTCCGTGGTGAATACGGAAACAGGAGCGGCCGTGACGTCCGGTGCGTATACCTCCGGATCGCCCATCAGTTTTGACGGGTTGGATGTCGTGATCACCGGCACGCCGGCGGCAGGAGATTTGTTGTATGTGAATGCTCAAAAAGGCGCGGCCCAACAATTTGGGGTGGCACTGTCCACGACCGACAAGATCGCGGCGGCTTCCACGGCGGCAGGGATCCCAGGAGATAACACCAATGCGTTGGCTCTGGTGGCCATTCATACGAATCGGCAGGGTGATCTTGGGAATGTGACTCTCAATGATTACCACACGATTACGATTGGGGATGTCGGGAGTGCCACCCGGGAATCGAACTTGGCGTTAATGAGTAAAAACCTTGAGGCCGATCAATTGACGGCCTTGCGAGAAGGTGTCTCTGGTGTGTCATTGGATGAGGAATTGACCAATCTGCTCAGTTTTCAGCGATCATTCGAAGCCTCCGCCCGGATGATTACGGTCGCTGATGAATTGATGCAGACCATCTTGGCGATGGGTCGGTAACGGTGTTGAGACTGGTGGGATTGATGAAAGAGCGAGGTAAGTGGACTACAAGAGGGCAAGCCTATGCGTGTGACTGATCGCCAACAAGTTGATGCCCTGATCACGGCCATTCGAGGTCTTCGAGGAAATATTTTTGATCGCAATGAGCAAATTGCTTCAGGAAAGCGTGTGAATCGTCCTTCGGATGATCCTGCGGCAGCCGAACGGATCAATCAATTTCGGAATGTCTTGCGGACGACCGAACGACGCTTGGCTACCGTGAATGAGGGGGTGGGGCGGCTCAATTTATCCGATAGCGTCCTGGAGACTGCCGGGAACACGTTACAGCGGGCCAAGGAATTGGCCATTCAGATGCGAAACGATACCAATACTGCCGTGGAACGCCGGAATGCGGCTCAAGAAGTTCAACAACTTATGTTGAGTTTGGCCGGTATTGCGAATACCCAACTCAACGGTCGATTTCTGTTTGCGGGCAGTCAGACTCACACAGAACCGTTTGTGTTGGGATCGGCAACGGGATCTGCCGGCACGGTCAATGCGGGAAGCGCGGCCATTGCCGTCTCGGTCGCGACAGCCACGGACTTACAACCGGATTCGTATCAAATCCAATTTACGTCTTCGACACAATTCGATGTGCTGAATCTCACGACCAATCAAGTTGTGTCATCAGGGAATACCTATGTGTCCGGGACCGCGTTCTCGTTTGATGGATTGGATGTGACCCTGACTGATGGGGGTGGACCGCCTATCGCTGGAGATCAATTTTTTGTCCGGGTCGGGTATGTCTATCAAGGGGATGGAGCTGCGATCGATGTGGAAATTGGTGATGGCCGGACGGTGGAGACCAATGTGACAGGAAGCCAGGTGTTTTCCGGGCCAACAGTCGATCTGTTTCAAAACCTTCAGAACTTTCACCAGGCCTTGGTGATCAATGATGTTGAGGGAATCCAAGCGGCCATCGGGCAATTTGATCAATCCTTATCACAGGTCACGGATGCCAGGGCCAATATCGGTGCCCTGGTCAATCGTCTGGATACGATCAAGGACGGCTTAGACTTGTTGAGCGTGAATACCCAAACTCTCCGGTCGAATTTCGAGGATGCCGATTTCGCTCAAGTGGCTTCTGATTTAGCCACCTTGCAAAATACTCTTGAAGCCTCTATGGCCACTCTCGCGCGACAATTTGAGACGAATTTGTTGAATTTTATCCGGTAGGAAGTTAGGCCATTCCTTTATCATTCGACGATACGAGTTCTCAGCACCAACCAATTCCTCACGAGACACCGATGCGAATTCTTGTTGTTGATGATGATCCCCTCACCCTTCATATGGTGGTGTATCGATTGCGTCAGTGGGGGCATGATGTCATTTCTTGTACCGATGGGGATACCGCGTGGAAAGTGCTAGAAAGGGGACCCGTGCCAAATGTGGCAATTCTGGATTGGATGATGCCGGGTATCGACGGCCCGGAACTCTGTCAGAGAGTCCGTGGACGCAGCGATTGGCCTTATATGTATATTGTCATGTTGACGGGGCGGAATAATTCAGAGGATCTTATCGCCGGACTGGACGCGGGAGCGGATGATTATCTCACAAAGCCCTTTCATTTAGGCGAATTGGACGCCCGTTTACGAGCGGGAAAGCGCATCGTCGACTTGCAAAATGAACTGATTTCAGCTCGAGAAACACTTCGCATTCAGGCTATGCAGGATCCCTTGACCCAAATCCTCAATCATGGCGCCATTATGGATACGCTGTTGCGGGAAATCGATCGCGCCTATCGTGAGCACCAACCCTTGAGTCTTATTCTGGCTGACTTGGATGGATTTAAGAATGTGAACGATTCGTATGGGCATGTGGTGGGTGACCGAGTCCTCGTTGAGGTGGCCCGACGGATGCGTCATTGTTTGCGGTCGTATGATGCCATCGGCAGGTATGGCGGTGAAGAATTTCTCATGGTGTTGCCCAATAGTGAGGCCACACAAGCGGTTCGGCTGGCTGAACGCATTCGAGTGGCGGTTTCCCAGGAACCTTTTCGATTCCGAAATTTGGATTTAACCGTGACGGTTAGTCAGGGAGTAACCACCTGGACCGAACCCTATCCCATTCCGATTGAACGACTGATCCAGTCCGCGGACGGTGCGTTGTATTTAGTAAAAAATAGCGGACGGAATGGCGTGGAGTACGCGCGCTTTGACGTGCATGCGGAAGACGCCTATTCGCCCATCACGACTTTGCCAACAACGTCCAAGCAATAAGTATGGCGTCCATTCTTGTCATTAACGATGATCCGGTTCAACTCCATCTCCTCGCGAGTTTACTCGAGCAGGAATATTTTGAGGTGATTCGATTTGTCTGCTCCGAAAAAGCCTGGCGGTGGCTTCAAGAAGGACATGTGCCGGATGCGATTGTGCTCGATCTCCATATGCCGGGGATCAGTGGATGGCGCTTTTGTGAGTTGCTTCATTCCCATTTTGGGTCAGGGAAGCAGGTGCCTCCTGTCCTTGCTGTTTCCGCCACGTATACCGGAGTCGATGCTCAAAATATCTTGAGGGATATGGGGGCTTCGGCATTTCTTTCACTCCCTGCGGAGCCAAAGCACTTTCGCCAACAGGTTCGCCGTCTTGTGGAATGTCCCCCCCCTCCTCAGGGCCCTCATATCTGGATGGTTTCGTCGAATGAGTCGGAAATTCAACGGATTCACCATGTGTTTGCGGAGCGCGGTTGGCAGGTCGTGGGATGGCAGAGTGGTGAACAGGTTCAAGCTGCGTCGAATCCTGTGTCTCCCGATATTGTGATTATTGAAGACCCCCTGCCAGATAGGGTGAGTGAAGACTTTGCGGTCTGGTGCAAACGACAATTTCCTCACACGATGTGTATCGTACTTGGGGTCGATCCCACTCAACGAAGAACTTTTTCCGATGCGATATACGTGGATGCGTATATGCCGAAGGGGTGTGACCCTCTGAATCTCATTTCGTTGTGTGAAAAAGGGCGATGGGAACGTGCTCTCTCTCGAGTGGAACATTTGCTAGATGTTCGGACGGATGATCTAAAGGAATCTGAAGCCCAATTTAAAGGGCTGTTCGAAACTCTTCCCGATGTCTTGGTGATTTATGATCATCAGGGAATGATGACGCACGTCAATGCCGTCGGAGCCCAGCAGTTGGGCTTTTCCCCGGATGCGTTGGAGGGGAAGGCCCTTTCCCTGATCCGACCTGAGGTATTGGTTGAACGATCGATCACCACGATGACAGGAGCCGGTGGCGGAGTCCCGAAATGGGAGGAAACTGTTCTCCGTAAGAAAAACGGTACTGTTCTTCCGGTAGAGATGATGGAACGGGTGGTCCGCTTTCAAGGGCAACGCCAGACCCTCTTGGTTGCTCGCGATTTGACGGCCCGGAAGAACATGGAACATGAGAATGCGACGCTTGAACAGCAGCTGCGGCAAGTGCAAAAAATGGAAGCTATCGGTCGATTAGCCTCCGGCGTGGCCCACGATATGAACAATATTTTGACGGCGATCTTGGCTCATGCCAGTTTAGTCAAGGTGCGGGCTGAGGCCGGTCATCCCTTGTGGATGGCAGGGGATGTGATTGAAAAAGCCGTTCGCCGTGGGAAAGAACTGACCTCCCAACTCTTGGGGTTTGCCCGGCAGGGCAAGCATCATCATGTCGCCGTGGATATTCATGAGGTGATTCAGGAAGTGATCGGGTTGCTCGGAAGGACGATCAATAAAACAATCGTTTTTCAAGCGGATCTGTCGGCCGCGAAGCCCTGTGTGGTCGGAGATCCCAGTCAATTATATCAGATTCTGATGAATTTAGCCGCGAATGCCTGTGATGCGATGGGGGACAGTGGGGAACTCATTGTGCAGACCGCTAATGAATGTGTCACTCCTGAACAAGCCTCGCATGTGCCGGGACTGCACGCCGGAGACTATGTGCTGATTCGGGTCACCGATACCGGCTCGGGAATTCCACCAGAAATTCAAGGGCAAATTTTCGAGCCGTTTTTCACGACGAAGGAGCAAGGGCAGGGGACTGGGATGGGATTGGCTATGGTGTATGGCATCGTGAAAAATCATCGTGGGTATATTGGGGTGACCAGTTCCCTTGGGGGTGGTACGACGATGTGTGTTTATCTTCCTTCTGCACCGTATGTGGCACCCAAGTCAAAATCTGTGCCGACGAATGAGCCTTCTCACGGATCAGGACATATTTTGGTTGTCGATGATGAGAAAGATGTTGCGGAGGCGGCTCAGGCCATTCTGGAGTATTTGGGTTACCATGTGACTGTGGTGTTGAATGGGAAGGAGGCGGTGAACTTCTGCCAAGATTCAGATATTCCCGTGGATGTCGTCCTGTTGGACATGGTGATGACCGACATGTCGGGGGCGGAATGTTTTGCGCAATTACGAGCGATTCGACCAGATGTCAAAGTGATCCTGTGTACCGGCTATGATCGAAACCATGCTGTACAAGATCTCCTCAACCAAGGCGTGGCCGGTTTTATTCAAAAACCCTATGACTTAGACGAATTGGCACAAGTCTGCACCCTCGTCATGAAAGACGGGATGCAGGTTGAGACCTGTTTAACTGGAGCGTCGTCCTAGCCAAATGAGCCTTTTGAGACATGACTCGGAGGCTTTGCAAGTCGCCAGGATGAGGAGGGCCCATTGAATATTTTGGAGAAGATGCCATTATGAAGATTCAGACCAGTCGATTTGGAATACTGGATGTGTCGGACGAAACGCTGTTGATCTTTCCTTCTGGACTTGTGGGGTTTCCTGCTTTTCGACGGTTTGTGGTGCTTGACGCAGCAGAGGATTCCGACTATCAATGGCTCCAGTCGGTCGATGAGCCAAGCTTGGCGGTTGTGATTGTGGACGTGCATCTTTTGCAACCGGAATTTCGCATAGATGTCCCCGATGAAGGATTGGCGGAACTGGACATGACCCAAACAGATCCAATCTCAATCATGGCTGTGGTGACGATCCCTTCCGGGGAGCCAAATCAAGCCACCGCGAATCTTCGTGCCCCCCTGGTTGTGAATTTACGAACGCGAAAGGGAAAGCAAATGATTCTCCATGAATCGATTCCCTTACGATATCCCTTACTTCCGGCTCCTGCTGAGTCCAAATCCGACCATGAAGTTGTGAGAGAGCCGGCATCGGTTTAATAGATACGAACACATCATTTACAAGACAGGACAATCAGAGCGTGATCCATTTATAACGGAAGAGATTTTCTCCACTAACGGGTTTCACAAAAAAGCCAAGGAAGGCACCATGCTCATACTCACCAGAAAGATCGATGAAGCCATTCGATTGGGAGAAGATATCCGTATTGTTCTCGTCCAAATTAAAGGAGGCCAGGTTCGCCTCGGAATTGAATGCCCTCCCCATGTTCGCGTCCTTCGTGAAGAATTGTACGAAGCCGTCCGCCGAGAAAACCTCAATGCCTTGTCAGCAGATCCTGCACACATTCAAGCTCTTCCTAAAGGGATAAAATCGTCATCAAAGCAGATCGAATCAAAATAGACGAGAATTTATACCTCCTTAGGTTCTAACTCCAAGTGCAACACTTTAGGCCATAGTCGGCTAAGGTGTTGCCATGCCAAAGAACTCGTATACACACATGAGTTTCGAAGAACGTGAGACCTTGAGCCTGGGCCTGTCTCAGGTGCAGTCGCTGAGAACGATGGCGGCAATTTTGGGGCGATCGCCCAGCAGCATGAGCCGCGAGTGTGCCCGCAACACCACCCGGGGGCACCCGTATCGTGCCTGTACGGCGCACAGCTTGGCCGCTGTCCGGAGTCGTCGCCCACGGCGGCCGCGCAAACTGCTGGATCCCTGGTTGTGGCGCTATGTCCGAACAGGCTTGACCCGTTGGGTGCTCGCCTGAACAGATTGCTGGACGGCTCCGTCGCGAGTATCCTGACGACATGCGGAAACGCCTGTCGGCCGAAACCATCTATGTGGCACTGTACGTGCTGCCGCGCGGAACCCTGCGTAGCGAACGGTTGACCGCGCTGCGTCAGGCGCGCAAAGTGCGCCGGCCTCGAGCGCGGGGCAGAGACCGACGTGGTCAGATTCCCAATATGACGCCCATTGCTGAGCGTCCCGCGGAGGTCGCGGGACGTACCGTGCCGGGCCACTGGGAGGGTGACTTGATTAAGGGAGCTCGAAATGGGTCGGCTATCGGGAGCCTTGTAGAGCGCACGTCGCGCCTGGTGATCCTGGCACGGCTTGATGGGACCGATGCGGGGAGTGCCCGACAGGGATTTACCAGAAAGTTTCAGCATGTGCCGGCCCCGCTGCGCCAAACTTTGACCTATGATCGGGGGAAAGAGATGGCCGAACACGAGCGCTTGGCGCGACGACTCGCCATCCGGGTGTTCTTTGCCGATCCACATAGCCCGTGGCAACGGGGGACAAACGAGAACACGAATGGGCTGCTCCGCCAGTATTTGCCGAAAGGCACCGACTTGTCGGGGTACACTCAGCGCGAACTCAATACCATCGCCCATCGGTTGAATACCCGACCCAGAAAATGTCTCAAGTGGGCCACGCCTCTGGAGGTATTTACGCAACTGCGTCATCATTCACCTGTTGCACTTGGAACTTGAAACCGCCCTCTTTAAAATATCTTCTTCTGGCTTTCTTGCTTAAAAATTAGGTACCGGGTGAAGTAGAGTCCGGTTCGCATTCAGTCGTTTTCTCACTCCCATAGGACGATAATTTCCTATTCAAAGGGAAAATTTTACCTCGTTTTTCTATCTCCTAATGCCGGCGAAGATGCGTTAAGCCCTCCAAAGGTCATTTGGTCAAGGTGGTTTCTGCGATGTAATGGCATAAAACTTGAAACTCTCACCACAGGAATGCAAAATTTTGTGGAGTGATGGAAAACTCCATAAGTGGATTGGCGCCGATGGACTTTACACCAATGGAGTTCACCTAAGAGAAAATGGGTTTGAAAGTATTGGTCCATAAATATCAGGAGTAGAAGTCCACCTATGAAGCCATACCTCCAATCCAATGGCTATGTTTTCAATCAAGATGACGGGCTGTGGCAACGTCCCGAGTATGAAGGCATCAATTACACTGATGGCGAGGAAATTGAAAACCGATTGAAATCCATTGTTTCCGGCGCGAGCGATGTCAGCGTTATGTCCATCGAGTTGGCAGAATTCTGCACCGATTGGCCATCCCTGTACCATTTGTCCCGGAAACGCGTCAATCTGTTGCGGCCATTCGAGGAGCGATTACAAGGGAAAAGTGTCCTTGAAGTCGGTGCCGGTTGTGGTGCCCTCACCCGTTATCTCGGTGAATTAGGTGCGGAAGTGGTGGCACTGGAAGGGAGCCTCCGTCGGGCATCCATTGTGGCATCGCGTTGCCGTGGCCTTCGCAACATTATGGTTGTTGGTGAGGTTGTTCATCATTTTAATCCGGGACCTCAGTTTGATGTCGTCACCCTTATAGGCGTTTTAGAGTATGCCAGAAAATTCTTCCCTGGCGATGGAGCAGATCCTGTTGATGCCATGTTGGGCTATATAAAAGAACTTCTCAAGCCCGGCGGCACCTTGATTATCGCTATCGAAAACCAGCTAGGGTTGAAATATTTTGCTGGGTTTCCGGAAGACCATGTTGGCAAATCCATGTTTGGCATCGAAGAACACTATAGCCAAGATGGCGTTGTTACTTTTGGACGCAGAGAGCTTGCCAGGCGAGTCGGTAAGGCCGGCCTAACAGAACAGGAGTGGTGGTATCCCTTTCCAGATTACAAGCTACCGAGCGTGATGGTGTCGAACATCGGTACCTTGCCTCCAGACGGTATTGATCTAACACCGGTCCTCCGTAGTGCGTGCATCAACGATCCGCAATATCCACCACATATTCATTTTAACCAGGAAAGAGCCTTGCGCCCAATAATTCGCAATGGTCTTTTGGGAGAGGTAGCAAATTCTTTTGTATTACTTGCAACAGACATGGCTTGTAGGGAAAAACCGAATATTCCCCTCGCCGTGCATTTCGCAACGGAGAGGCGACCGGAATTTGCCAAGAAGGTCGTCTTTACTCAGGCGGATCACTGTGCCGGTTATACCTCTCAAGTGGCGCTGTACCCCACCCCAAAGCCAAACGGGAATTCGTTGATTACTCAGCGGCTTGTCGATCAAGCCTTTGTGAAAGGCGAACTTTGGCAAGATCGTCTCATACAAATCATGACTAGCCCAGGATGGACTGTAACGCAAATAGAAGAATGGTTGAAGGTCTGGTTGGAGGCGTTCTGCGACGTTGTGGGAATCAATAAGTCATGCGATATGACCAAGAAAAAAATATCAGGACAATATCTCGATCTTATTCCGCGCAATATGATCATGGATGAGAATGGCGTGCCCATATTTATTGACCAGGAGTGGGTGCTTGGTGAAGAACTCGAGGTTGGCTATGTCGTTTTTCGTGCTCTCTTTTCTTCATTTTATGCTATAGGCGGGACAGCGAAGACGGGGGAAAGGACCCTTCCTTCGATTCTTTGCCTTATCAGGGAAATTGGACAAGGATTGGGGTTTTCGTTTTCCGACCATGAGATCAAACGTTATCACAATTTGGAGTGTGACTTTCAGCAGCTTGTGGTAGGAAAATCTAGACTTAGTTACGAAGTGATGGCCGCAAGACAGTTCCGTGTATCCAATACTCTGTCGGCTCATAATGGTCATGGTGCTGAAGCTCATGGACAGATCGTTGTACTTACACAAGCATTATTGGAGCGGGAGAAGCAGATTGCGGTTCTTACGCATGCGGTAAAGGATCTAGACGGGCAGTTCATCCGCCTCAATCGCGTCTTGTCTGAGAAGGAACTCGCTAAAAAGCCATTGCTGTCAATTATTGGCTCTGATGGGAGGAATTGTTCATCAGGAGCAAACCCTCAGCAACTTCCACACATTGTGGCGATTGTTAACGATCCAATTTGCAGCCAAATCCGAATACTTCAGGCACTCACTGCGGGGGCAAAGAAATCCTGGCTAGGAGGGACGGTAAAAATCGAGGGAGCGGAAGGGAGTCATCCTGCGCAATTACCAAGTGGACATGGAACGGTATGGATCGTTCAGCGGACTTGTCGGATTGATATCTCTGAAATGAGTATCGCCCGTTCGACTGACACCCGGTTAGTGCATGATATCGATGATTTGCTCTGGAAAATTCCGGAAGATAATCAGAATTATCAAGTTGTCAAAAAATGGCTTGTAGACCATATGATGAGATTGCTTGAATTGGCGGATTGCGTGACGACCTCTACGATCCCCCTGCAAGTGGCTTTGGAAAGGTTAGGAATTAAGGCCACTGTCCTGCCGAATTGTTTGGTCGCTGAAGAGTGGAAGAATTTAGATCCTCATCGAAGGGTGGGCTCCAGGCCCCGTGTCGGTTGGGCTGGTCAAATAGGAGTACACCGTTCCGACCTCCATTTTCTTAATTCTGTTTTCGAGGATTTAAGCGGTGAGGTTGAGTGGGTATTTTTAGGGGAAGTGCCGGAAGGTCTACGTCGGACTGGGATCAAATCCGCTGTACATCCTATGGTGCCGTTATGTGATTTCCCAAAGAAATTGGCCAGTTTGAACCTTGATCTGGCTTTGGCTCCGTTAGCGTTGAATGAATTTAATGAGGCAAAAAGCGATCTTCGTCTATTGCAGTATGGCGTGTTAGGGTACCCAGTCATTGCTACTGATATTTATCCTCATCAGATCGCTCCGGTCACGCGTGTGCCCAATAATCCTCAAGCTTGGGCTCGAGCTATTCGGGAACATCTTTATAATCGGGATTGTTCTGAGAAAAAGGGACAAATGTTACGGGAGTGGGTTCTAGAACATCGAATGTTGGATTGCTGGTTACCTCAGTTTCGTGATGCGTGGGTGGGAGAAACTGTAAAAATAAGTGATCCCTCAATTTTGACTGGAACGGGGAACACCGAATCTCGATCATCTACGACTTCATATATTCCTAATGTCAAAACAAGATATGAGTGCTCCATTATTATTCCGATTTTCAATAAAGTGGAGCTCACACGTCAGTGCCTGACCCGATTGGCCGAGGTGACGGACGGATGTTCATATGAAGTCATTGTTGTGGACAATGCTTCCACAGATGGGACCAAAGACTTCCTGGCAAATCTGGGTGGGGACATCCATGTCATTTCAAATCTGGAAAACTTTGGTTTTGCCAAGGCGTGTAACCAAGGAGCTGCCGCGGCCAAAGGGCGGTTCCTGGTCTTTTTAAATAACGACACGATTCCGAAGCCAGGATGGTTACAGGCTTTGGTAAATGAGGTTGAGTCCCATCAAGATGTCGCTATTGTCGGAAGTAAGCTGCTCTATCCGGATGAAACGATTCAACATGCCGGAGTGGTCTTTTCTAAGAATTGTTTGACTCCTTACCATATTTTTAAGGGGGCTCCTGGCGATCTTCCGGCGGCCAATGTTCGTCGGGAATTTCAGGCGGTGACGGCAGCCTGTTTCCTGATTGGCAGACAGGACTTTGAGACTATTGGGGGATTTGATGAGGGATTCCGTAACGGATTTGAAGATGTTGACCTGTGTTTGAAAATCCGGGAACGGGGGCGAAAAGTCATCTACCAACCCAAGAGCGTGTTGTATCATCTTGAGCATCAAACGCCCGGGCGCAAAGATCCGGAGGCGGAACGCCATAACGGAAATCTCCTGATGAGTCGTTGGGCTTCAAAGATTGTGGTGGATGAAGACTTGTATACCGTTCCGGAGGGCTATGCCAATCGTTATTATTTTCGGGATGGATGGCTTCGGCAGTCGCTCGAACCCTTCCAGAGTGATGTGGAAAGGACGAAGTGGAAACGAGTCCAGCGGGTGCAAGAGCTATTATTAAGTCGGCGATATGCCACAACCCAGGGCTTAAAAGGCCAGGACGACCGTGAATTGCATACTCTCCTTTCCGATGATTTGGAATGGCCGGAAGACAGTGAAGTCCTCAGATGGGCGGCCAAACTTTGCAATTCGTTACAGTTATTCGATGGGGAGCGGGCATTTTGGAAACGAACATTGAGTTTTGGAGAAGATCGAGAGACACGGGAACAGCTGGCGAAACTGGCACTCAATGTGAAGGATCTGTCTGAGGCAACTCAACATGTCCAAACTCTCCTTCGCTCTGATCCCAACGATGGCTCAGGTCATTGGTTGCAAGGAATCTTGTTGATGCAAACCCAACAATGTGCAGAAGCGACCATGTCTTTTCGTCGAGCCATCCGATGTGGCCATGACCCTCGAAATGCCGGCATCGGATTGGGAATGGCGTGTATGGGAATGGGAGATGTTGAAGAAGCCTGGAGGGTTTTCGAGCAGGTCGTGGTAGATCATCCAGACGATGCCGAAGCGATGAATTGGTTGATCCAGTCGGGAACTTCGTTACAACGATGGGAAGGCTTAGGTCAACGGCTTTCACGTTATGTCGAACGAAATCCTGCAGACTGCGATATGCACTTTGCCCTGGCCGGCGTGGAATTTCGTGCGGGTCGCATGGATTCGGCCAAGCATCAGTTTGAGATGTTGAGCCTCTTGAAGCCCGGCTATGAGGGATTAACAGATTTAGAGGTTCTGTTGCAGACGGCCCCTGTTGACGTTCCTGCGCTCACGACATAAAAAGAGGAATATATTGCCTAGTCGAGTCAGTCTATGTCCCGAGCTCTCTTGATTCAATTAGCTCGGCTGGGTGATCTGGTCCAATCCCTTCCCGTTTTGACCTCTCTGCACTCCGTCCATCCCGAACAGGCACTCGATCTCCTTTGCCCTTCTCCATTGGTTTCGCTTGGGGAGCTTTTCCCTTGTGTGGACAGGGTTTACCCCTGGAAGGGAGAAAAATGGCATGAATTGGCTACAACGAAGAAGACGAATTGTGACCAACGGCTTGTCCAAGCCAAACGTTATTTGTCCGAGTGTGCCTTCCCAACGTATTCGTTGGCCTATAATTTGAATAACCATCCTCGTGGAATTCTTGCCGCCCATTTATTGAGTGATCGGGTCGTAGGCCCTGGCGAGAATGGGCCATTGAAACCGACGCTTCCGGCCTGGGCCGGGTATTTACGTCAGATCGCTCAAGACCGAGGGAAGAACCGTGTGCATTTAACGGATGCCTTTTGCGGGTTGTGTCAGGTTCTCCCGCCATCGGACATTCCATACTTGAAGGCCCCAGAGGTGCAATTGCCCCTTGAACTGGAACGGATTGTGAATGGTCAATCATCGATGATCGTTGGGATTGTTCTTGGTGCGGGAGACGCCGACCGTCGAATTCCCCTTTCTGTGTGGCAAGATTTGATTGTCGCATGTGCTGAACGGATCCCTCAGTGTTATCTATTCATAATCGGAGGGGAGGGAGAACGAGAAGCTGCATTGGCCTTAGAACATAACCTTCCCGCCAAATATGTGAATCGGGTGGTGAATGGTTGTGGCAGGACCTCGTTGCCCCAACTTGTCGGTATCCTGAATCGGTGTAGGTGGGTGGTTGGATCGGATACGGGACCGTTGCACCTCGGTGCGATGTGCGGTGCACGTGTGATCGGCTGGTATTTCTCCCGGGCCCGTGTCCATGAAACCGGTCCCTACGGGATTGGCCATTATGTGTGGCAACACGAGAGCGGTCAACCTCGGGAGAGTCGGGATGATCATGGAGCAAGAACTGAACGATCATCCTCTGACCATTGGCCTATCATGGAAACGGTCAATTTGATGCGAGAGGAACAGGTGGATTCAATAAAAGCCGAGTGGGATCTCTGGACCAGCCATCGAGATGAGTGGGGGGCGTTTTATACCCGTGATGACAAACCCGATGAGGCTGTTCTGCGGCGAAAAGATACGTGGGCAGCGTTATCTCAGTTGACAAATCGGGATTTTCAGATGGAAATATCCAGGTAGACGGGAATGCTCCCACTATTCTAAAGACAAAGGTATGTGTTTCCTGGGAAATCACCAAGAGACAAATAAGGTGAGTGTGTTGAAACAGAATGTCAGTCTTCTTCGCCGTCAGAATCAGGCTTTAGCCGCTCAGATTCTGCAGGTACCAGGAGGAACCCTCGCGATCCAACCAGCCAAATCTGGAATGCCCACGGCGCTCGTCAACTCCCGGTACATCCATAGTGCTATGATCCTGTTCCGCGAAGCTGAACGCTGGGCTGAACAACGCATCAAAGACTGTCAAACGGGAGAAACCATTGTCGTGCTTGGAGTGGGACTGCTCTACCACGTGCAAGCCTTGCGTCAGAAGTTGTCCCAAGACCACGTCATCATGGTTGTGGTGCCGGATCTTTCCGAGTTTGCGGATTGTGTATCCGCTCGGTCATTGGAAGGGTGGGGTGAACGGGTGATGTGGGTGGCGGGTTCCATAGTTGATATGGTTGCCCGGGTGATACAGCAAGCCAAGCGGGTGCGAATCCTGAGTTACGAACCTGCCGTCATGGTTCATCATGATACCTATGAACACTTTACCCTGCAGCTTCGGGATCGTCTCGCTCAACAATTAAGCGGGACCCTTCATATCATGGTGGTCGGTCCCATTTATGGCGGGTCGCTGCCGGTCGCGCGATATGTCGTGAACGCCCTGGAAGCCCTTGGGCATCGTGTGAGTTGGGTAGATCATAGTCCGCATGAAGCGGGGTATCGGAATTTAGAAACGATACGTGATACGCGATTGCGACTCACGGTCCAACAACGATTGAGTGACACGCTGGGGGTGATTAGTCTTGCTCACGTCGCCGAAGACCCTCCGGATCTTGTCTTAGCATTGTCACAGGCTCCGTTGTCGATGGCCGTGTTGGAGCAAATGCGTCGAAAAAAGGTGTTAACGGCCATGTGGTTTGTGGAAAATTTCCGTCATTTAACCTATTGGCAGCAGATGGTGACGGGCTATGACTTTTGGTTTGTGATGCAACAAGAATCATGTTTGGATGCCTTCAGGAAAGCCGGAGCTTCGCATGTGTCGTATCTTCCGTTAGCCGCTGACCCGGCCATTCATCAGCCCATGACATTAACTCCCCAAGAACGCTACGAGTTCGGTGCCGAGGTGGGTTTTCTGGGAGCAGGCTATCGGAACCGACGACAAATCCTGCCGTCATTGGTCGGTCATGGGTGGACATTTAAACTATGGGGCAATGAATGGGATAACCCGGGGGCGTTAGTGACGGTTCTTCAGAGAGGGGGAGCGCGCATTGATACCCCCACTAGTGTGAAAATTTTTAATGCCACTTCGATCAATATTAATTTGCATTCCTATACGGGAGAAGGATTCGATCCGGAAGGAGATGGGGTGAATCCCCGGACATTTGAGTTGGCCAGTTGCGGAGCGTTTCAAGTGGTCGATGCTCGCACCCTGCTTCCGGCTCTTTTTGATGAATCGATGATGGCGGTGATTAAAAGGCCGGATGAGCTTCTATCATCCGTACAAACCTTTTTGCACGAACCAGCTAGGCGATTGGCCATGGCTGAATCATCCCGGAAGCGGGTGTTGGAGGCGCATACGTACGAGCATCGGATGAAAACCCTTTTAGGTGCAGTGGGCTTGGCGTGTCCGGACCGGTTAGGGGCCATTCTCCAAGGAGAACGTCATGGTGAATCGTTGATCTCCCGGAGTGGTGCATGCCCGGAATTGATTCCTATGCTTCAGCAATTTCCTTCAACCGACCGTGTGGAGTTAGTAGATGTGGCGAAAACCATTCGGCAGAAGGGGCCTGAAGCCAAGTTGAACCGTGAGGAATTACTGATTCTGATGATGGATGAATACCGCCAGGAAAAACGAGATTTTCTTTAAACCCGTGATTCCCCATCTTTTCCATAACGCCAATCCTGTATGAATAAACAAGTCCTTATCATCAACATTACCCGAATGGGCGATTTGATTCAGATGGTCCCCCTGCTTTCGCGGTTGGAGGAAGAATGGCCCGGTGTGGCCATTGATCTGATCGTCGATAAGGAATTCGCCCATGTCGCCGGCCTTATTCCCGGGATTCGACAGGTCTTGATGTTTGACTTTCAGCTGTTGATGGATGAAAGCCGGGTGCGAGCGCGGGATGTGGTCTCTCTCTACCAGGATCTTGCTCGGTGGGCTCAACCATTGCTCCAGGTTGGGTACGATCGTGTGGTGAACCTTACGTTTAATCGCCGCAGTGCGTTTCTGGTGAAATATTTTGGATGTCCGGATGAACGAGGAATGACCACGGCCCAGGATGGGAGTTTCATGGTGAAAAATCCCTGGATGAGGTATTTCGTGGATTTTCACGTGTATCGACAATTGAATCGGTTCAATATTGTCGATCTCTTTGCTCTTGGTGGTAGCGGCCCAGGGTCCTTTCATCCCATTCGCTTATATGTGTCTCCCGACATGCAAAAATGGGCACGGACCTTTTTGGGGCAATCTGGGAGACCCGATGTATGGATTGGAATCCAAGTAGGAGCCAGTGATCCCATGAAGGCGTGGCGTCCCGAATATTTTGGACAAGTGATGGCGCGCCTCAGCCAACAACGGCAGGTGGGGTTTGTGCTGATTGGAACGAAGAAAGAAGAGGCGGATGTCAAACAAGCCATGCAGTGTTATCGGCAGGCGGGAGGACTGGGAATACTTTGCGAAGCGGTTGGACAAACCACTGTGCCGCAACTGGTGGCCCTGCTTGAACAATGTCAGTTGATGGTGACGAATGACACGGGGCCCATGCACATGGCCGTGGGCGTGAATACCCCGGTTCTTAATGTGTCTGTGGGCCATGTGGATTTTTGGGAAACAGGACCTTTTGGGCCGGGGCATTGGGTGGTTCAGCCTGATATTATTTGTGGGCCATGTGGATTCGATAAGGTGTGCCCTCACCATGCATGCAAAGATCAAATCGTCCCTCAAGAGGTGGCTGAGCTCTGTTTGCATCTCTTGGGTGCTTGTCCCTTTCCATCATTTTCCTCCAAGGTTCGGGTCTATGAGGGTGGAGTCAACGAGGATCAGCTAGGGACCTTTTTAATCAGAGCCGGATCTGAAGAGCCACGTCTTGCATGGTATGCGGAGTATTGGCGCCAATATTGGTATAAATCCTTTACCAGTTGCCCTAGCCGGGTCCCTTTTCCTTTAACGTCTCCACCTGATTTTCCAGAGTGCGAGCAGATGTGGCGTCGTTTGGCTTCTCAGCTCGATCAGCTCTGTATTCAAGTAGACACGGTATTGGACCTGTGTCGTCAAAGGCCTATTCCGGTTGACACGTTGAAGGCGCGACAGCACCAATTAACAGTTGACACATTCACCATGCAACAGATCGCCCGCCCGTCGTTGGCCTTTGGCCCTTTAGCGATGGCTTTTTTCCGGGATACCTTTAGTTTGGAAGCCGCGACCGTAGGCGGCATGGCCGAGGAATATGCTCGGGCCTATCATGTGTTTCGCACCCGAGTGGCTGAAAATTATACACGGTTGGACGAGATGTTTTCTCATGATCCAAGGAGGGTTCTGTATGTACGTGCAATTGGATGAAGAAATCTGGGAAGTGAATGATAGTGTTCGGCTAGGGGAGATTCTGGCCAATTTAAGTGACCGGGCCCAGGCCAAAGGGTGTTTGGTGACGGAATTGACGGTTGGTAATCGTAAGATGACGGATCGGGAGTTAGTTCCTCCCACTCTGGCCCAAGTGGCGAGCTCGTTTGGATCCATCGCAGCCGTGAGCAAGCGATTAGAAACCATCGTCCAGTATTCTGAAGAAACGGGAAGGAAGTTCGCACAACAGCTACGTCTTCAAGGGCAGAAATTTGTCGATGACCTCCGGAAAGGCCATGGAATCTTTCGTCAGTTAGACCAATGGTTCGGCCAAATGGCGGATTACCTTGAGTGGCTGCAGATCCATGAATCTGTGGGGCCTAAGAAGTCTGAGGTCGCTCAAGATCTGTCATGTTGGGTCAAAGAATTAATGAATGCTCGAGAAAACGAAGATGAGATTCGAATCGCTGACATGCTGGAGTATGAAGTGCTCCCTCGTCTTTCTCGAAATAGCACCTCTCCCATGTGACGGCAAGCTTCATATGGTCGCACAATTCCATGTCATGAGTTGAATGAATCCCTTTCCGGAAAAATCTGTGACTTGCGTCAATCCGCCTCTCAAGTTTTCCTCCTGGTGGTCGATACATACGGCAGAAGTGGAAATTGGTTCACTTCACAACTCTCAAGGAGGCCAATCGGCTTACCTTATTTAAACTCTTCCTCAAGGGACGGATCCTTTGAGGCACAGCCATCAAGGAGGAATGTATGGCACTTATCGTTAACAACAACATCGCGTCAATCAACGCCCAACGCAACTTAGGCCGTGTCCACTGCACAATTGGAAGGGTCGGTCGCCCGTCTTTCTTCGGGTTTGCGAATTACCCGGGCGGCGGATGATGCGGCGGGTTTAGGAATTTCCGAAACTTTACGAGCTCAAATTCGTAGTATTAATCAAGCGGTTCGAAATTCAAATGATGGCATTAGTTTGTTGCAGATTGCAGACGGTGGCGCGGAAGGCATTGGTAATCTGTTAGGTCGGCTTCGGGAACTTGCCGAGCAATCAGCCAGTGGAATTCTTGGCTCCAATGAGCGGTCCTTCCTGGATCAGGAATTTCTGGCCCTTCGTTCTGAAATCGATCGAATCTCCTCCGTGACCGAATTTAACGGGGTGAAACTGTTAAGCGGAACTGGAAATGACGCCTTGAGTATCCAAATCGGTTTCCGGAGCTCAGCGAATGACACCCTATCCCTGTCCCTCAAAGATTTGAACACGGGTACGTTATCCCTAAGCAGTGTCAATGTGTCGACTTCTGGCAATGCATTAAGTGCACTCTCCAACATCGATAGTGCCATTAGCGCAGTGGCGTCTGCTCGAGCGAATGTCGGGTCCTTGCAAAACCGGCTTGATGCGGCTGTTCAAAATCTGCAAGTTGCCGGTGAAAATATCACCGCTGCTGAATCACGAATTCGTGATGCTGATATTGCCTTTGAGACGGCGAAATTCGTCCGGAACCAAATTTTGGTTCAGGCCGGTACGTCAATTTTGGCCCAAGCCAATACGTTGCCGCAGCAGGCCCTTGCCTTACTGCAGTAAGCAGGTATCAGGAGAAACCGGGTGTAAGACCCGGTTTCTCCTTTTATGAAAGAGGGGGTAACCCAATATGATTTCAACACTTTCTGAAAGCACTCATTTCATCACCGTCTCGGTTGGAAATGAGATTCGTGTGCGGGATAGTTATAAACACGTAACGGGAGATGTTCAGCGTACATCGGAAAAAAAAACACCCGGTTTTAGCACTGACTTCTCTGAGGAAAAAAAAGTAGATCAAACTTTTAATAAAGAACAAATTCAAGCGACCGTGGCTCGTCTTCAAGAAGCCTTGAAACATGTTGATCCCCGAATAGAAATATCTCTGGAAAAGGATATTAATCGGGTGATTTTTCGTGTCGTGGATAAAGAATCAGGTGAGCTTATCCGACAAATACCTCCAGAGAAGGTGGTAGAACTTGACCGGTTTCTTTCCGG
>WHTE01000015.1 GCA_009377845.1 Nitrospirales bacterium
AAATGGCAGGAATTGCCTGCACCTCGCAAACCACGATATTTCTGGGGAGATGAAGGCTTTCCTGTGGATATCACAAAGTGGACGGCTGATGGCAGCTTGAAAGCCTATCAAGGCGAAGGCTGGGACGTGGATTTTGAGGACCGCGATGATTTCACTGAACAACTGAAAGTAGTCAAGGCCGAGTGGCAACATGGCCGATGGACCGTTATCGTTACACGCCCGCTCAAGGGGGATTATGAAGAGGATGCGTACATTGAGTTGGGCAAATATATTCCCATTAATTTCTTTGTTTGGGATGGCCATAATGGGGAAGTGGGACGAAAGATGGCGGTCTCGGCATTTTATTACCTTGTGTTAGAGCCCCCAATTGAGAAAGAAACTTATATTTATCCTACCGTGGCGGCTATTGGCCTGGTCATCGTGGAAGGGTGGATTTTGACCCGTCGGGCCAACCGGCGCAAAGGTAAGATCTAACAAAGATGTAAAGGTCGGAATCCTCCGAATTGAAAATTGAAGGGGGTGGGCAACCACCCCCTTTTTTTTTATGACGAAACTTCAAAAGATCAAAAAAATTACCGGGGTTGTATTAGGTGGTGGTCAAAGCCGGCGTATGGGCCAGGATAAACGATTTCTGGAATGGGAGGGGACGAATTTCCTGGATAAAGTCTGTCTGACCATGGGTGAGTTATTCGATGAAGTGTTGCTGGTGACCGCAACGGATGATTACTCTTGTGGTCATCTCCCCGTACGATTAGTAACCGATGCTATTCCCCAAAAAGGTTCTTTGGGCGGATTGTACACTGGGGTCAAGGAGGCCTCTCACCCTGTTGTTTTTGTGGTGGCTTGTGATATGCCATTTTTAAATTCTTTAGTTATTTCAAGGCTTTGCGCTCTTCCTGAAAGTGATGTGGTGATGGGTAAGCTTTCCACCGGGTTGCAACCCCTCCACGGACGATATTCCAAACGGTGCTGTCCCATCATGGAGCAAATGATTCACGAAGGTAACCTTCGGATTCAAAATCTGGCCAATCATTCATCTCTCTCTGTTCAAATCATTGAGGAAGCACTGTTCAAAGACATCGATCCATATTGTTATTCTTTTTTGAATATCAATACGCCCGCTGATTTGGAATTTGCTCGAAAATCCGCTTCTCGTTTGAAATAACATCCATGCCGCGTTCCGCCCCCATCTTAGCGATTTTCCATCCTGGAGCCTTGGGCGATGGGTTGCTTGCCCTGACTGCTCTCCGAGCATTGCAAACCAAATTTCATGGTCATCGCATGATCTGGTTCGGCCATAAGGAACTCGGTGGTGTGTTTGTGGATGCCCATGAGGTTCATCAGTCCTATTCTTTCGATAGCCTGAATTTTTTAGCGTATGGTGGGGATAAGGGTTGCCAACAACGGCTGCTTTCATCGTTATTCGGTCGTTGTGAAAGAGCTGTAGGATGGCTGGGGGACTCAAATGGGATATGGCGAAATTGGTTTGGAACCGTTGGAATCAAACATCTCATTCTTTGCTCGCCTCATGATCCGTCTTTACGGCATTCTCATATGGCCGATCGGTATGTTGAGACGCTCCAACCTTGGTTCCCAACGCAACAGGCATTCAACCAATTAGAAAAGAATTTGCATGATGAGCGCCTCCTTGTATTACCCCAATCCCAAACGGTCGGAAAATCTTGTTCATCCAAGGATTTACTCATTGTTCTTCATCCTGGAAGTGGAAGCACCCATAAATGTGCCCCTCCGCCTTTATGGGCTAATATTGTCAATGGCCTGATGGCTCGACCACATCGGAGAGTTTGCCTTGTGGGAGGATCCGCAGACACCGACTCTCTTCGAAGAGTGCAAAGCCTGTTGACTCATTTTCAACCCACCATTCTTGTGGGCTTGGACCTGCTTTCTGTCGGGCGATATTTGCAACATGCCCAATTGTTTATTGGGCATGATTCCGGACTTTCGCATTTGGCCGGCCGTTTGGGCGTTCCTTCTGTATTGCTGTTCGGTCCTACCGATCCAGCCAAGTGGGCCCCACGGGGAAAACATGTCGCTGTGATGAGAAATTCCTGTCATTGCGTGGGGAAGGAGTCCATTGACCAATGTATAGACAAACATTGTTTTTCTATTCCAACGAATGAGGTCATGACAAAAGCGGAGGAATTATTGTGTGGAATGAATGTCTCCATGTCCCGAGCGCCTTTAGGGTTTGTTGATGAATTTCCCCATGTGTCTTGCCTTGGCTAGAATGCTGTGTTACATTCGCCGCGGCTTTAAAAAACCCATATATTCTGCGTAGATAGGATGAATTATGGTGGAGACACTTCTCCAGAATCAAGTCATTGAAGCAATAGCCGTCGCCTTAGGCAACGCGAAGGAATCGGGAGAACTGACTATTGCCACGATTCCCGCCCTTATTGTGGAACCTCCTAAACGACCGGAATGGGGAGACTTTTCTTCTAATGTTGCGATGACAGTGGCCTCACAAGTTCGGCAACCGCCTTTGAAAGTGGCCGGAGTTCTGGCAGCAGGGCTTCGTACTCAGTTTTCAGATTTATTCATCCGCGTTGATGTCGCTCCGCCAGGATTTTTGAACCTGACGCTCCATCCCATTCGGTGGATGCAAGTCTTGCAGACTATCCAGAAAAACGGATCTTCGTATGGGGCCAGCCGCATTGGAAAAGGGAAACGGATTTTACTGGAGTTCGTGAGTGCAAATCCTACCGGGCCGTTACATGTGGGGCACGGACGGGGTGCTGCACTGGGACAGGCCATCGCGACGCTACTGGAGGCTGTTGGATTCACGGTTTCCCGTGAATATTATATTAACGATGCCGGCCGCCAATTGCAGTTATTGGGTCGTTCTGTATATGCCCGCTATCGTGAGCATTGGGCAGAATCTTCATCGTTTCCCGAGGACGGGTATCATGGAGACTATATTAAAACTGTGGCTGAATCGGTGGTGAGGACTCATGGGCGAGCATTGCTGGATGGCCCATCGGATGCAGCTGAAACGCTCTGCGCTCAATTGGCCGGTCAGATTCTCTTGGATCATATTAAGGAGGACTTAGCCTCATTTGGAGTAGATTTTGAAACGTGGTTTAGTGAGACATCCCTCCATACCAAGGGGCTCATTCAACAGGCGTTGGACGAACTTCGGCAGAAGGGGCTTTTAATACAAGAGGAAGGAGCCTGGTGGTTTCGCTCCTCTCAATTTGGGGATGAAAAGGATCGCGTGGTTCAAAAGCAGGATGGGAGCTACACCTATTTAGCTGCCGATATTGCCTACCATCGACAAAAATTGAAACGGGGCTTTGATACGTTGATTAATATTTGGGGTGCCGACCATCATGGGTATATTCCACGGATGGAGGCCACGGTTCAAGCGTTTGGCTATCCCAAGGAGACCTTGCGGATCGTCTTGGTGCAAATGGTGAGTCTGCTGCGTGGTGGGGAAAAAGTTGAGATGTCGAAGCGGGCCGGCGAGTTTGTGACTTTACGAGAGGTTCTCGAAGAGGTCGGGTCCGATGCCGCAAAATTTTTCTTCTTGATGAGACGGGCTGATACGCATTTGGATTTTGATTTGGAGCTGGCCAAGCAACAATCCTCGGCCAATCCCGTCTATTATGTTCAGTATGCGCATGCCCGGTTGGCCAGTCTGTTTCGGGTGGCTCAAGAACGGCAGGTGAGCCTTCCGGTTGTGCAGGATGTGGATCATACCTTGTTGGTACAAGATGAAGAATTGGGACTGATCAAAACCCTTTCTCAATACCCATTCGTTGTCGAAGGAAGCGCAATCGCCTTGGAGCCCCATCGGGTAACGTTTTACCTCCAAGAGCTTGCTGCGCAATTGCATGCCTACTACAACAAAAATCGGGTCCTCCCATCCGTAGATTCTGCCGTGAAAACCGGAAATTCAGACCATAGCGATGAATTGGAGTCGAATGGGAAAGCTTTAGAATTGGGTCAGGAACCCACTTACGAATGTATTCCACCGGCTCTGACGGCAGCTCGCTTGGCGCTGCTTCGTCAGGTCCAGACGGTCATTTGCAATGGCCTGACTCTCCTGGGAATTTCGGCGCCTGAGAAAATGTAAAGCACATCAAGGTTAAACATGAGCGCGTGACAATGCCTGAAGATCAGTCCATACCACAGTTAGGACCGAACCGTTTTGATGTCCACCATACCTCGCCAACAGATCATGCGCGGGTTGGCCTGTTATCCACCTCCCATGGAGAGATAGAGACCCCGGCTTTCATGCCGGTAGGGTCACAGGGGACGGTCAAGGGATTGGATCCGAAAGAAAGTCCGTGAATGCGGGTTTCATTTGATTTTGGCTAATGCCTATCATCTGTTTTTACGACCTGGCCATGAACTGATTGAATCTCAAGGAGGGCTCCATGCTTTCATGCAATGGCCTGGAGCTATTTTGACCGATAGTGGCGGGTATCAGATGGTGAGCTTGGCAGATCTTTGTAAGGTGACGGAAGAGGGAGTCGGTTTTCGTTCTCATATTGATGGGGAGTGGCATTTGCTTTCACCCGAAAAAAGCATCGTCATCCAAGTCGCTCTCGGATCGGATATTATGATGGTTCTCGACCATTGTCCCACTTTTCCGTGTACGGAACTGCAAGCCCGTGAAGCCATTCGGCGAACGACCCGCTGGGCCAAGCGGTGTGCCGTGGTGCCGAGAAAAGAGCATCAATGGCTTTTTGGGATTGTTCAGGGTGGGGTGTTTGCTCAATTGAGACAAGAATCGACTCAAGAGTTGGTTAACTTGAATATGGATGGATATGCTTTAGGTGGATTATCTCTGGGAGAAGAAAAGCCCGCGATGCTGGATATGATCGAGACGGTGGTTGATCGGCTTCCTTCAAGCCGTCCGCGCTATCTCATGGGGGTTGGGCTTCCTGAAGATATTGTGGAAGGGGTGGCCCGTGGATTGGATTTATTTGACTGCGTCATTCCGACCCGGCACGGAAGAACCGGCTGGTTGTTTACCTCGACGGGGAGGGTGTTGATCAAACAGGCCCGCTATGCCCGGGATCCCGATCCCATTGATACCGAGTGCGGATGCCCGGTGTGCCAACGGTTTTCCCGTGCGTATTTGCGGCATTTATTCTTGTCTCATGAAATGTTGGGGGTTCGCCTGAATACAGTACATAATCTCTGGTACTATGGCTCGCTCATGAAAGAGTTACGCCAAGCGATCAGACAAAATCAGTTCGAAGCCTACCGGAAAGACTTTTACCGCCGACGCCAATGTCAGACGAGTGAGACGCTCATTCAGGAATTGACGACCTGATCGAATCAATTTGACAGATGAGTTCTTTTTAACTGAGGTACTTATGAATCTAGATTCCTATGCCTGGGCTCAAGCCGGGGGGGCCGGTCCCGATTCCTCGGCGGGTTTATTGTCGCTCATTCCCTTCCTGCTGATTTTTGTGGTGTTTTATTTTTTGCTCATTTTGCCGCAGCAACGTCGGCAAAAAAAGCAACGCGAATTGTTGGAGAGCCTGAAAAAGGGCGATAAGGTGATTACGTCTTCGGGGATTTGGGGGACGGTTACTAATTTGGATAAGGAGACGGCCACGCTACAAGTTGCGGACAATACAAAAATCCGGTTGCAACGTGATCATATTGCGAGCATCCGCACGGCGAATGAATCATGATGGATCAAGAGGTGGATGAATGAAAAAGCTTCGTGGAAGGTTCCTTCTCCTTCTCGTGGTCACGGGGGTGTCCGTCATCCTGGCCCTTCCTTCGTTTCCGGGGCTGTTCCAGTTGTTACCCGATGGGGTGAAGCGGATTTTGAGCCATCGTGGGCTATCCCTGGGTCTGGACCTTCAGGGCGGGATCCATCTGGTGTTGGAAGTGGAAGAGGAACGGGCGGTGGAGATTGCCGTTGACCGGTCCCGTAAGGCGATAGACGATTTGCTGACGGAAAAGAAGATGGTGGTAGAGAGTGTCAGACGTGAGGGCTCGAACACAATTGTCATCACTCTTCAAGAAGAAGAAAATGGCAAAGAAGTTCGAGAACTTCTCGATGAGGCATTTCCGAATTTTGTGTCGCAAAGTCCAACGGGGACTCGCCTGGTGTACGAACTCCGTTCCACTGAGGTGGAACGAATCAAAACCTCAGCCATCAACCAGGCACTAGAGACACTCAGGAATCGTATTGATGAATTTGGCGTGGCTGAACCCCTGATTCAGCGGTTGGGTGCCAATCAAATTGCGATTCAATTGCCAGGGGTCAAAGACCCGCAACGCGCCAAAGATCTCATTCAAGAAACGGCCTTATTAGAATTTAAACTATTGGAAGAGTCAAAAGTTGCCTTGGATTTGCCTCCGCAAGTGGAAAAATGGCAAGAAGACAAAGTCCGTAAAGATTTGGAAGGAAAAGTTCCTGAAGGGTCAGAAATCTTATTTGAATCCGCGGTCTCCGAACCCGATGGGCGGTCCTATAGCATCCCCTATCTGGTGAAAAAAGATGCAGTCCTCACTGGCGATGTGCTGCAAGATGCGCGAGTGACGATTGGTGATTTCAATGAACCAATTGTCAGTATTACCTTTGACAGCAAAGGGGCACGAGAATTCGATTTGCTAACGGCTGCCAATATCGGCAAGCGGATGGCTGTTGTGTTGGATGGAAAGGTGTATTCCGCTCCGGTCATTCGAGATCGCATTAGCGGTGGTCGTGCGGTCATTGAAGGGACCTTTACGACGGCAGAGGCGAATGATTTAGCCGTGGTGCTCCGAGCGGGAGCACTGCCGGCACCCTTAAAAACTTTGCAGGATTTAACCGTGGGTCCTTCTCTGGGGCAGGATTCAATCGACAAGGGGTTGCGAACAACCATCATTGCCGGAACGCTGGTCTTGATTTTCATGATTGTGTATTACCGGCTCTCTGGGCTGATTGCCAATATGGCAGTTTTTCTCAATTTGATTTGTTTACTGGGAGCCTTATCGGGGCTCAATGCCACCTTAACTTTACCGGGTATTGCCGGAATTATTTTGACCATTGGAATAGGAGTCGATTCCAATGTGTTGATTTTTGAACGGATCCGGGAAGAACTCCGTCAGGGTCGTCCTGTTCGTTTGGCAGTGGATGGTGGCTATGACAAAGCCTTCTTAACCATTGTGGATTCCCATGTCACCACCTTGATCACCGGGTTGGCGCTGTTTTTATTTGGAACGGGCCCCATTAAAGGGTTTGCGGTGACCTTGTGCTTGGGAATTGCCATTAATCTGTTTACCGCGTTGGTCGGGACCAAGGTCGTATTTGATTTTCTGAACCGCCGGAAATTGGACTCGCTCAGTATTTAATGGATTGTCTGGGTTGAGTCACGTTGCGGAAGATAGTCACTTCGACTGTTTGAGGATGAGAAATGCAATTTCTTGATGCAGGCAGTCAGCGCACGCCCATGGGCATGAGATATTCTTTGGGGAGGAGCACTGTTTGGCTATGATGGAAATTCTGGGGAAAACGGATATTGATTTTATGGGAAAACGGAACATCGCCTTTATGGTGTCGGGCATTCTGGTTTCTCTGGGGTTCTTGGCCATTGTGGGGATACTGGTGGGATGGGTCAATTTAGGGATCGATTTTGCCGGGGGGACGGCGGTCCAACTCAAGTTTGATAAGCCGCTTTTAATTGCGGAGGCGAGGAAGGCACTAGATGCGCATGGATTGGGTGCCGCGGAACTTCAGGAGTTTCCCCAGGATCAGAAGCTTCTCGTTCGCGTGAAAACAGAAACCACCATTGAAGAGGAAGTCAGTAAAAATATTATTCAGGCATTTCAGACCGAATTTCCTGATCATGGGTTTGTCGTGGATTCCAGTACTTCCATTGGCCCCACGATTGGGAAAAAACTTCAGGAAGATGCTCTTATTGCAGTCGTCCTTTCCCTGGCAGGCATAATTCTCTATGTGGCCGTCCGTTTTGAGATTCGATTTGGGGTGTCTGCGGCCATTGCGACGTTTCACGACGTCCTCGCGGTGTTGGGGATTTATTTTTTGTTGGATAAGGAAATTACCTTGCTGGTGGTCACGGCGCTTTTGACCCTGGCCGGCTATTCTTTGACCGATACAGTGATTGTGTTCGACCGGATTCGAGAAAATCTTCGTCAGAGGAGGCGTGAACCTATGACGACAATGATTAATAACGGAATTAATCAGGTATTAAGCCGGACGTTGATTACCACGCTGACGGTTGTCCTGGTGTTGGTGCCACTGACCCTGTGGGGAGGAGAAGTGTTGCGCGATTTTTCCTTAGCCTTACTTATCGGGGTCATCATCGGGACCTATTCCTCCATTTTTGTGGCGAGTCCGCTCCTTCTAATTTTGCCTGGTACAGTGGGTAAACTCTTAAGCGGAGGCAAATAGAACGCTCTGTTACCGTTTCTTGACATCAAGGAAAAAGGAATACCAAAATGTAGATAATAATTGGAGTTATACATTCTTTATGGCTTTTGTAATGTTACCAACGTGAAACGTTTTGGTTTTCCCCTCCAACTGAAGGGCAAGACGATTCTGGCTATGGTGCTGGTTGGTCTGCTGCCCCTTGTCCTTTCTCTCCTCCTTACGTATTTCGAAGAAAAACGGGCTCTTAGAGAAGCTGCCGGAATCACCATGAAGGGGATTGCGGTTGAAGTGGCCCGTAAAGTGGAGACCCAAATTATTCGAGGGATCAATGAAGCCCAACAACTGGCCACCATTCCGTTTATTCGAAGTGCCGTCATCAATTCTAACCGGAGTTATTTGGATAAAAATACAGACGAAATTCAGGCCCTTATTCAGGAGTGGCAGGAAAACTGGCGGGTCCAATCCAGTCAGGATAAGTTTCCCGTTTTTATTAATAAATATGCCACTGACTACCTGATTCAATGGCATGCCATTCGGAAATCGGATTATCTCGCGATTGTCGTGGTCGATACTCAAGGCGCGTTGGTGCTGAGTTCCTTTCCACAAGTGAAATTTTTTCATGGAAATAGTCTCTGGTGGAACTCGGTCGTCCAACACCACGAGACCCAAGCGTTTGTAAGCGATTTGTCGTTTGATCCCGGGTTCGGGACGCATGTTCTGAATGTAGGTGTCCCTATTTGGGATAATCAACGCCAGCATGTGGTGGGAGCAATTAGTATTCTCCTGCGACGGGACTCGTTGTTTCATTCAATTTCTGAAGTGGCCGCCGGCAAAACAGGTCATGCCATGTTAGCAGCCTCCGATGGGATGCCGATCCTGTGCCCGGTCTTTTCTTTAGAAGAACATGTGATGCCGGCCAGTGTGGTCAGTGCGTTTCAAAAGGGTGATGTTGGGTGGTTGGTCGCTGAGCCAGACTCCCATGGCGCGCAGAATTCCATTGTCGGATATGCTCCCTTGCATTTGGGGGTCACGCTCTCCCCTGAAAGTTTTGGGGGCAAGTCCTGGTATATGTTGGCCAGCCAGGACCCTGCTGAAACCTATGCTCCGCTGGATCAACTATTGACCAAGGTGGTCTCCTATGGAGTAGTGGTCTTCGTCATCTTGTGGGGAGCGGGAGTGATGGTCGCAGGCCGAATTGTAAAGCCCATTCAGGCTTTGTCTCAAGGGGTTGAACAGTTTGGTGGTGGAAATCTTGGGGAAAAGATTGCGATTCGTACCGGGGATGAAATTGAACGCTTGGCTGAGACGTTCAATGCCATGGCGGAGAATCTTCAGCGTTCATTTTCCGAATTAAACCAGACAGTCGATGAAATTGGACGACTGGAGCAGAAATATCGTGATCTGATCGAAAATGCTCCGGAAATGATTCATCAATTGGATCCCTCAGGACGGTTTGTTCATGTCAATACGACTGAATTACAGAAACTCGGGTACTCTCTGGCCGACATGCTGGGGATGTCGCTGTGGGAAATTGTTCCAGCGGAGCAACAGGAAGGGGTGAAAGCGTATGTACAGGGACTGGCGTCGGGCGGGGCTCGCTCTATAGAAACCGTTTTTCGGACAAAATCCCAAGAAGTACTGGACGTGGAAATTCATTCGACGACTCTGATGGACCCAGGAACCCATTCGGTGGTGTATTCCAGAGGATTTGTGAGGGATATGACTGAGCGAAAAGCCCTGGAGCGTAAAGTTGAAAAATATACCACCCAACTGGAAGGGATTGTGGCGGAGCGGACCCAACAATTGTCCGACTCCGAGGCCGGGTATAAGGCGTTGTTTAATTTAGCTGCGGATTCGATTTTTGTCGTGGATCCGGGTGGTCGGATCTTGGATGTCAATGCCCGGGAACGGGATATTTTAGGGTATGTCCCTTCCGATTTGGAAGGGGATTCTTTTGTGAAGCTTGTTCCTCCGGCCTTCCAGAGCGTCAGCCAAACTTTGTTGGAACGAGTCAAGGGTGAGGAACCGAAGGTGCCCACGACAGAGATCGAAGTTTACGATAGACAAGGCACTCTGAAGTCCATGGAGATGGACCTGGTTCGGATTGACATGGGCGAAAGAGCTTCGATCATGGTCCAGTTGAGGGATATTACCGAACATAAAAATCTCGAAGCCGAACTTCAACGATACAATGAAGCCCTGGAAGAAAAGGTCTATGAGCGTACTCGAGAAATTGAGCAGGCGAAGCTGTACATTGAAAGTTTATTGGAAAATGCGAATGACGTGATTTATACCTTGGACGTCGATTTACGGTTTACTTATGTGAATGGAAAAGTCGAGGCGTGGGGGTATCGAAAAGAAGATTTAATTGGTAAGCCGTATCTGTCGTTGTTATCCAAGCGGTTTCGTGGACGTTATTTGAAAGAGACCTTGGATCTTGGGACGAAGCAAGTCTATGAAGTGGAGGTGGTCAGTCGACATGGAGAATTGCGTTCTGTGCTCGTGAGTGTGGCGCCGCTTCTCAATGATGAAGGAGTCCACAACGGCGTCTTGGGCATCGCCCGGGATATCACTGAGCGCAAACGCTTGGAACAACAGGTGCAAAATTCCGAACGGTTAGCTTCCATCGGCAAATTGGCAGCCGGGGTTGCTCATGAAATCAATAACCCTTTGGGGGGCATATTGAATTGTTTGTACAATATTCGAAAGGGGACCCTGACGCCTGAGCGTTCTCAAGAATATTTACATTTTATGGAGGATGGGCTTCGACGGGTTCAACGAATTGTGCGCCAGCTCTTGGATTTTTCCCAGCAACGCGATCCGGAATTAGCCTTAACAGATCTTCATCCAATTATAGACCGAGTTGTGGTCTTGACCGAGCATGTGTTCATGTCAAAACATGCTACGTTGAGAAAGGTCTATGATAAGACGCTTCCTCCGGTGATGGTCGATGCACATATGATTGAGCAGGTGATCATGAACTTAATACTGAACGCGGTTCAAGCACTCACAGAAGGCGGCCAAGTGATCTTGCGTACTCGAAAACAGGAAGAAGGATGGGAGATTGAGGTCGAGGATACTGGCTGTGGAATATCTTCAGAGATCCGTCCTCATATTTTTGACCCTTTTTTCACGACCAAAGGCACGGGAGAGGGGACCGGGTTAGGATTGTCGGTGAGTTTGGGGATTGTGCAACGGCATGGAGGTGAAATGTTGGTGGACAGTGAAGAGGGGAAGGGCACCCGGTTTACGGTTCGCTTGCCATTGGTCCGATCTCGTGCGGCCACTCCGGTAAAGGTGGGCACATGACTCACGGTTCCGTTCTGATTATTGATGATGAGCCATTGATGCGAGTCTCGATGGTGGATGCACTGAAGGCTGTCGGGTATGACGTGCAGGAAGCAAATACAGGATTGGAAGGATTGAAACGGTTACAGTCTTCCCTGTTCAATCTTGTGATTACCGATTTGCGATTGCCCGGTGTGGACGGGCTTCATATCGTGAAGCAGTGCAAGGAGCAGTGGCCTGGCACGGAAGTGATTGTCATCACCGCCCATGGTTCTGTTGATACGGCCGTGGATGCGATGAAAAGTGGAGCCTACGACTACATCACGAAACCGTTTTCCATGGATGAGTTGTTATTGAGTGTGGAACGGGTATGCGCAGTGGTGGCCCTTCGGGAAGAGAATCGTGCGTTACGGGATGAATTAGAAAATAAATTTAGTTTTCAAGGAATTGTGGGGAAAAATGAGCGGATGCGGCAAGTGCTGGAGAAAATCAAGTTAGTATCCGCAACCGACGCGACGGTCTTAGTGGTTGGTGAAAGTGGAACGGGGAAAGAGTTGATCGCCAATGCGATCCATGCGAATAGCGCCCGCCGAAATCATGCGTTGGTGAAGGTGAGCTGTGCGGCGCTTCCGGAAACTCTCTTGGAAGCCGAGTTGTTTGGGCACGAGAAAGGAGCGTTTACGGGAGCTCTTCGGCAACGACGTGGTCGGTTCGAACTTGCTCATCAGGGGACTCTCTTCTTAGATGAAATTGGGGAAATTTCCCCGTTGGTGCAGATAAAGTTGCTTCGTGTGTTGCAGGAACGGCAATTTGAACGGGTTGGGGGTAATGACACGATTGAAGTGGATGTGCGATTGGTATGTGCGACGCAGAAGGACTTAAGGAAAGAAGTCGAGCAGGGACGATTCCGTGAAGATCTGTATTATCGTTTGAATGTGGTGCCGGTTCAACTCCCCCCTCTGCGAGAACGTCGAGAGGATATCTTTATGATCGCCCAGCATTTTTTGCAGATGATGGCGGCTCGAAATCACCAAGAATCCAAGGCATTATCGCGGCAAGCTCGTGAGGTGTTATTGCAATATTCCTTCCCTGGGAATGTTCGGGAATTAGAAAATACCATTGAACGCGCATTGGCATTGGCACAACAAACTCATGAGATACAGGTTTGGGATTTGTGTGGACAGAGTCGATGTCCATATGCGGGAGGGGAGCCGCAAAAAGGATGTGGGTTTTGCGGGGACATGGAAGGCAAGAGAGGAGTAAAAAACGGAGCTATGGAAACATTAGCCGAAGCCCGAGAGCACTTTGAGCGGAGCCACATCCTTGAAATACTCAATCGAACCGGGTGGAGCCGGACGACCGCCTCGAAAGTTTTGGGATTATCCAGAAAAGGGCTTTGGGAAAAATGTAAACGTTACGGTATTGTCCGGGCAGGCGAAGACATGGATTTGGTAAGGAGCGATCAGGATGATGGTTGAACGGGCAGCCCCCATTTATTATGAAGAGAGCTAGCCAGGAGATGTTTGGAAGGTAGGGCTATAAGATAAAAATGGGCTATTCCCCGCCATCCCAGAGGGTGATGATGCGGTCATTTCCGGCTGTGGCGAGGTATTTTCCATCTAATGAAAGGGCAATCCCTCGTACCGGCCCTTTGTGTGATCGAAGTGTTCGGAATTGACGGCCACTTTGGATCTCCCACATTTTGACGGTTCCATCGTCGCTCGCGCTGATGAGAACCTGGCCGTCCTGGGTGACAAGAAGATTTCTGACCCATTCCGAATGACCTTTCAGTGTGCGGCGTACTTCTAGCGTTGGCATGTCCCAGAATTTAATCGTACAGTCCCGACTTCCGGAAATCATGGTGGACCCATCTGGAGTAAAAGTCAGGGCCCCAATCCAATATTCCATGGGTTTTTGAAATCCCCCCTGGTCATCTACGTAGAATCCACGATTCTCAGTCGATTCGTCATCGGCGTCATCTCTCCAATGGCCGTTGTGCACGATTTTTTCTTCCCCGCTTGGCAGGACCTCATAGAGTTTGATTTTCCCAATGTCGGTGCCAGCAACCAGGTGAATGCCGTCAGGGGAAAATGCGGTACAGACACTCCAATTGTGGTCGTATTGGTCTTTGCCAAGGAGTGTCATAAGCTCGGTGCCTGTGGTGATTTCCCAAATTTTTATATCTTTGTTTTGCCCAGCCCTGGCTAGCATGAGGCCGTCCGGGGAAAAGGAAATACTGCAAACGGCATGGTCATAGCGGGTAAAGAGTAATCGAAGGGTTTCGCCGGTTTGAGGATTCCATAACCGAATGGTCCGGTCTTCACTCGCGGAGGCTAACATCTGACCATCTGGGCTATACTTGACTTCTCGGACGAGTTGTGTGTGTCCCCGTAAGGAACGAAGAAGACGGCCGGTTTCAATATCCCAAATCCGAATAAAGCGATCATTTCCTCCGCTTGCCAGTGTTAATCCATCAGGGGAAAATGCGACAGACCATATTTCTTGTGTGTGGCCACGGAAAGACTTCAGTTCTTTGGCCCCGCCTTTCCAGTAGGCCAATGAATCAATGATCGTCGCAGGTTGCGACTCAGGGTTTTGGATGAGCCCGGGATTGGAGCTCAGTGTGTCAGGACTTGTCGGCTGTGTCATGAAATTCCTCACTTGGGAAGCAGATTGACGACGAATAGTCGGTTGAGAGCCTTCTTGAATGCATCTACGAGATTCCCTTGCCAAAAGGGAAAACCCATTCCTATAATTCAACTAGTTATGATACTAAACGTCGCTTTTCAAGGGAGTCAAGGTATCGACCTCCCAATAAATGCGAATTTATTATTACGGCGATCATCTCCCGAGAAACGAATGTAGTCTTGTGATGATATTGCGGTAAACGGAGGTTTGCTTATGGAAATTCGTTTTCAACCCGCCCTTCTTCAGGAAGTTATCGATTCATTTGCCGAGAAGACTGAACGCGAGGGCGATCCGACCTATTACAATGAGTTTCATGAGTTTGCGGATCCCATATACGAAAAGTTTGCCCTCGATGACCGGGATCCGGAGTTTAAACGGCTCTATCAACATTTATTTGCTAAATGGGGGTTTGCTGATATTCTCCGAAATGCCTTCGATGACTTCCCTGCTTTACGCGATAAAACTGGAATTGTGTTGGTGCGAGGTGTGTTGAAAGAAGATCAGGAAGGGGTTGATGTTCTGCGTAAATGGGGGGTGGTCGAGGAAAAGCTGGCTCGTCAGTTTGAAGAGGCTGGGAAAAAAGGGGTGGGGATTAAATTGATCCCCCGGCGATTTTATGATCCAGCCATTACCCGCTACTTACGGCATGAGTTAACGCATATTTCTGACATGTTAGATGAGGCATTTGGATACGATCCTGATACGAAAGTTGGGTTGAATCCCGGTGAAGAGCATTTGATTTTGAATCGTTACCGTGTGCTGTGGAGCCTACATGTCGATAGCCGGATTGCTCGATCCGGTAAGGAACCGATGTTTTCCAGGGAATATCGTTTTCGTGAATTCCGTACTTGGTATCGAAAAATTCCTCCTGGGCAGGTGGAATCAGTGTTTGAAGGGATCTGGCAGGCGGATTATCTTACTCATGCCGAATTGGTTGAAATGGCTTCCGATACGATACGAGTAATTGAGAGAGCTGTGGAGGTTGAGGAGGGTGAAGTTCCGGATGTGCCGACTAAACCCATGCTGCTACCAGGATTTCCTTGCCCTCTTTGTCGATTCCCGACCTACACCTGGGTAGAAGATATGGATGAGACCCTAGAAGGGTTTGTTTTGGATTTTATTCGCGAAAATCACCCAGGGTGGGATGTCGAGTATGGTGCCTGTGACAGATGTGTGGAAGTGTATAAACTTCGGGCCTCTGGAGTGGTATAAATACAACGCGTGTGCCGCTTTCTGTTCAATGTATTCTAAGTGTTCCTCTAGCCATTAAGAAAGCATTTTGATGTCGGACTCCAATCCATCATTAGGTCGAAGGACGTTTCTTCGTCATTCGGTAATTTCCATTGGGGCAACTGTCCATGAATTTGTCAAGCATCGAGATGCTCCCTCGCCGGTTAAAAAGGACCAGCCTATTTCCGAAAAAACGGGGTGGCTTCGTCCACCAGGTGCGGTTGAGGAGGAGATGTTTTTGGAGCGTTGTACCGGATGTGCTGATTGCCTGAAAGCTTGTCCTCACGATGCTATTCAAACGTTATCGAGTAACGACACCCCCGTAATATTTCCAGAAGAATCCCCCTGTCAGTTGTGCGAAGATCTTCCTTGTATTGGGGCATGTGAAACTGATGCCCTTTTACCTTTAGCGGATCGAGCACAGGTCAATATGGGAGTTGCGGAGGTTTTGCCGAAAATGTGTACAGCTGGAAATGGCTGTAACGCATGTGTATCGAAATGTCCTACTGGGGCTATTTCTATGGATTTTGCATTGTTTCGGATTAATGTGGATGCCACCCTTTGTGTGGGTTGCGGGGTCTGCCAATATATATGTCGAACGGTGAATGACCGGGCAGCCATTCGGATTGTTCCCAGGCGAGGAGGGGTTTCTTACGCTTAGGGGTTTTTTATAGGCGACGCAAAGCTTTTGGGGATTTTGATGTTGGACCATTCAATCAGTGCAAAATGGAAATTGTAAGTAAGTTATAAGTTGGCGCTTAAATGAGGATTTTTAGTGTTGAGAGTGTGCATTTCGATTGTTGGAAAATTATTGAAAGCGAAGGGCTATGAGGGGTATTGAAGTCTTGACTTCATAGGGCTGTTGTCCTATTATCTGGTCCCCTTTTCATGAATTCCAAATGGTCCTGGTGGATGCGAGCTAAAGTAAATGGATTTAAGGTGAAAATGTTTTTAATTAATAAGTGGATATAGGTGAAATATATCAGGAGTGAAGGAAGGGAAAAAAACAGGAACGAACGGGATGTCAAATCCCGGTGAAGGAAAAGCAGTGAAGATTTCCCCAAAAGATGTGCCTGCTGTCGATCGGGCGCTTTGTCGAAGTAAGCTCTATCTATTGGTGTCATGGGGTTATCTGTACCCGGAAGATGAGGAATTTTTGGATTATCTCCAGAGTGGGGAGTTTGTCGAAGATGGCAAGACGGCCTTGGAAGGGTTAAAAAAGGAATTGCAAAATATTGGTGGCCAAGAGGCACGAGAACGTCTTGATGCGTTGGCGGCCCACTTTAATGCGATCGAAGAATGGATGTCCTCTGAAGGGGAAAACTGGAATATTCAAGATTTGCGGGATGAGCATCGACGAGTTTTTAGTAATGTCATTGCGTTGGATTGTCCTCCATACGAAACATTGTTTGGAAATGATCATGTTTTTGGTCAGTCATATGTCATGGGGGACATTGCCGGTTTTTATAGTGCCTTTGGCCTTCAGCTTTCTCCGGATATTCATGAGCGGCTTGATCATTTGAGTGTGGAACTGGAATTTATGCATTATTTGGCCTATAAAGAATCCTATGCCATTCTCCATGATGGGGCGGAAAAGCTTAAAACGGTCATTGAGGCAGAGAAAAAATTTGTTAAAGAGCATATTGGTCGATGGGTTCCTTTGTTTTCTGGAATGTTGAAAAGAAAAGCCGATTACGGATTTTATAAGATTTTAGCTGATTTTACGTCACATTGGATGGCATTCGATATTGCTTTTTTGGGGGTAACTCCCCAGCCTTATTCTGAGACCGATTACCGCCCTGCGACATACAGCAACCCGGAAGGTCAAAGTTTTGAATGTGGGGCTCAAGACCAAGGAAACGAATTGAGCCTTCTCATGAGCGAAGTTGGGGCTGATGCTTTTTTGGATAAAGAAAGTGGGGCACCTGGACAATCGGGGAATGCTTAAGAGAGTGGTTGTGAATATTTTCTTTTGAGAGTGACAGGTTTGAGGAGACAGGTAGTTAGCAGTCTTTTCGGTTTTAATCTTTTATCAAAGGAGGATGCGTCATTATGAGATTGGTGCAGACGCGTAACAAACGACTGGTGTTTGGCGTTCTTCTGTCTGTCCTGGTGGTGTGTGTTGGTTTGACCATTGGGCAGATTCCGCTGGCCGTCTCGCAACCGGTAACGATACCGGTTGGCAAAATTACTGGCCCAATCCCAATGGATGCGGCCAATCCCGTGTGGGAATCCGTGCCCGGTATCGTTGCTCCATTAAGTGGGCAGACGATAACTACCCCAATGCACCCGAATATCTCGGTGAAAACCGTGATGATCAAAATGGCAACCAATGGCCAAGAGATCGGCGTGTGGGCCAACTGGGGGGATCAAACATTGAATAACACCACCATTGGTCCGCAGGATTTCAGAGACCAGGTGGCTGTGCAATTTCCCGTGCAAACTGCAGGCGCTCCTCCGTTTCAATGTATGGGCCAGTCTGGTGGGACGGTCAACATTTGGCGGTGGAATGCGGAATGGCAAAAGGATCTTGGGACCGGGGTAGCGGGCATGTGGGATGTGGATAATCAATATCCTTCCATAGCCTGGGATTTTTACTATGAAGAGCCGGCTGGTGGCGTGACCTATCCGGACAGAATTGGCCGGAGCTTAGGGCCGTTTAACCCTGGTATTTGGTCAGGCAACATCATGTCCGATCCGGACCTTCGGCGGAGCACAGTCGAAGATTTGAATGCCAATGGATTTAGCACCTTGACCACCCAAGCGTCGCAAGATGTGATAGGCAATGGATTATGGGAGCCGTATGGGTCAATAAAGGGTGGTTGCTGTAGTGGACCGACCTGGCGTGTCGTGATGAAGCGAAGTCTCAAGACGCAGGACCCCAACGATGTTCAGTTTACGGCAGGCTCCAGCTTCCCGGTTGCCTTTGCTGTCTGGGATGGTGCCAACGTGGAACGGAACGGGATGAAGGGGATTTCGACCTGGTTTACGGCTCAAATGCCAAACTAGGTTCTGTCCTTTTCTGAACAGAGTCGCTCCTGATTTTTGGCTCTGACTAAACTTAAAAGCCTCCGGTGATTGACTCCAGCGATGGGGAAGGTTGCCGGAGGTTTTTTTTTGGGTATAAGATACTATTCAGGAGAATTCTGAGAATTCTTATGGAGAAATGAGTTTTAGGAAGTCACCTGTCAAATATTTTAGAGATTCATCGATCCACGAGAGGTAAATTGTTGCATTGAGAAGAATCCGGCGTGTATAAATTTAGAATATACATCATCAATGTTTTTTATCATCCCCATTACCTGGGAGCCGCGTTGTGAAAATTTCGCTTTTATTTCCTCCAAGTTGGCATCCCTCTCAGCCCTATTTGAGTATTCCCTGCCTTTCAGCCTTCCTTGAAAAATCAGGGGTTTCAGTTCACCAGCAACGTGATTTGAATATTGAATTACTTGATAAGGTTTTGACCAAAAATTTTGGTTTGGAAGTTCATCAAAGGTTAGTCGATTTGGTTAAAAGGCTCGAGCAATCGGTTCTTGGAGAAGCTGGTCCAGGGAGTAAGGAGCATTACGCTCGGGCCGTCGAGTCACTTGACCGATTTCCCTATTTGATTGATGAAATTGAACTCGCTAAAGCTTCGCTGCGTGGGAAAGAATTTTATGATTTGGAACGGTACCGAGAATGTCTTTTTCTGATTGATCGGTGGTTGGAAGTAGTTTCTTCTTTATATTTTCCAACGCGGATGACTGTGGTGGACAATCAATTCACGTATTCTATTTATTCTTCGAGGGAAATTATCCAAGCCATTCATGATGAAACCCAAAACCCTTATCTTGATCTTTACCGGCACTTTTTCCTTCCCGCTTTTGCTCAAGAAACTCCAGATTTTGTCGGGGTTTCCATCACTGCGACATCCCAGATTATTCCCGGATTAACTCTGTGTAAATTAATTAAAGAAATCCATCCCGATGTTCATGTGACGGTCGGTGGCAGTATTTTTACTCGATTGGTGGATAATCTCAGGCGATGTGATCGGCTGTTTCAATTGACGGATGATTTTATTGTGTTTGAAGGTGAAACCGCGCTGTTGGAAATGATTAATCAGTTAGAAGGGAAAAATGACTTCAGTAAAGTGCCTAATCTCATCTGGCGGCAAGATGGAAAGATTGTCGTGAATCAGCCTTTTTACTCTGAAAATTTAACGGAGCATCCTGCCCCGAATTATGATGGATTTCCTTTGGGGCAATATTTGGCACCCCATACGGTATTGCCGATTCAATTTTCCAGAGGGTGTTATTACAAGGACTGCGCCTTTTGCGCCTTGACCTTGGACCATCAGAATTTCCGGCAGAAAGATCCCATGAAAGTTGTCGATGAATTAGAGGCGCTGTCTCGCAAATATGAAACACCCTATTTTTTCTTTACCGATGAATGTCTGGCCCTTTCACCGACCAAGCGGCTTTGCAAGGAACTGATTCATCGAAATTTGGATTTACAGTGGACCGCGGAGTTGCGGTTTGAAAAGAATTTATCTCGCGAATTGTTAGCGTCGATGCGAGAAGCAGGATGCCAGAAGATTGTGTTTGGTTTGGAAACCTATAATGCCCGGTTAATGGATTTCATGGTGAAGGGGATTACTCAAGAAAATGTCGATCGGATCTGTTCGGATTGTGTGGACCTCGGGATGGCGGTGCACTGCTACGTGATTGTTGGATTTCCTACTGAAACGGAAGAAGAGGCTTTGGAAACGATGAATTTTATCGTCAAGAATACTAAGCTCCATTCTTCGTATGGATTTTCCTGTCAACCCTGTCTGTTTGATCTAGAAAAGGAAGCTCCAATTATGAGTGACCCAGGGGGATATGGGATTCAACGAATTATGCGACCAGCCTCGGAGGATTTGAGTTTAGGATTCTTTTATGAAGTCAAATCAGGGATGACCCCAGAGCAGGCTGAAAAAGTGTATCAACATGTGTATGAAAAGATTAGCGAAGTTGTGTGTGAATTGCCATTTAATTATTCTATGGCGGATGGCCTGCTATATATCACCCGCCATAACAAGCAACTGGAAGCGCAACCCTCTAGTATATAGAATGGGGCATCCTGGGCAGTCAACGTTCACTCAATCACGTGTCCATCCATAACTCTAGACTTAAACGATGATTGCTACTACTGAAAAAGGTGCCGAAAAGATAGACAGTCCTGGGCTCCTTTTTGAATGGGGCCTCAAGAGTTTGCTGTTCGCAGCTTTTTTTGAGTTAGTTTTGTATCGGTTGGTTTCACGGTTGGGGATGCATCTTGGAAAGTTAGCGGAGAAATACGAAGCGGTACGAATTGGATTTCGGACACTGTCGTCATTGGGGTTTGTGCTGTTGAATATGACCGCCATTCTGGTTTTTCTGATATTGGGGATTTTGCTTGTTCAAAAAATACGGACCAAGCTATGGGTGGGCCATTGGGATAAGGTGGTGATTCCTTTGGTGGCCTTGTTGGTAGCCTGTACGGTGGGCTATTTATTTTTTCCACCGGTCATGTTGGGAACGATTATCTATAACATTTTGGCGTTTGGGTTGCTCGTCATCCTTTTGATGGAATACTGGGGGAACCATCGGCTATTCAGTCAACGGCTCATGGTGGGTAGTTTTTTTCTAGGGATTAGCGGATGGCTGTACTATCAAACGATGTCCACGACCTATGGATGGCTCAACATTCTTGATGCCCCCCCCCTGGTGCATGAGGCCAACCGGTTAGGGGAGGCCTTAATGGTTCTCTCCAGTATCTTAGTGTTTTGGGCCTATGGTAGCACCTCGATTGTCACTAAAAACAAGCAACAACGTCGGTGGGGCTTAACCTTGTTGATCAGCGGCGGCGGTGTCTTTTTAACTCTTCTCTTCATGGATTTTTTCCTTTCTCTCTGGAATCCTGAAGTGGCAAAGGAAGTAAGAAAGGCTGGCGAGGGGGTAGGATGGATTTTCCAAATGGGGATGGGCTATACATTCTATCTCCCCTTTGCGTTTTATGTGTTGGGCTTCACTTGTTGGGCTTATACCGTGATTAAGTTGGTTTTGATTGGCCGGTTAGCGGGATATGGGCTGGGCCTCATGTTTATGGCAGGCTATGCGCTTCAATTATCGCATTTGACCTTGATGGTAGTGCTTGGGTTAATGTTGTTAAATATTGATAAACAAGGTACTTTAGGAAAACTTCGTAAGAAAATTCATGACGGGTTAGTCTATCAACCAATTCGTCCCGTTTACGGGCAAACACAGTAGGTAGGATACACGCAATGGAAGAACAAGGTGGTGGAAGTCAAACGATGGAATCCCAGGCCGGTGAAGCGACCACAGAAGAACGGCCATTAACCGTTGATGAGGAAATTGCTGAACTTGAAAAGTTACTGAGCGAGGAGCCTGACGACTTTCAAGCGCGGTGTCGGTTAGGGGAGCTCTATTTCAATAAGGGGCGGATGGATGAAGCGCTGGCGGAAGTGAAAAAGTCGATTGAGATGGCGGAAGGCATTCGGGTGGAAATGGATCGGTCTCTGGCTATGTATTACTCGAATCTTGGAACAATTTATGGAACTAAGGGGATGCTGGATGAGGCCACAGCTCAATTTAAACGGGCGCTGGAGTTAAACCCCTATGATGTACTTGCCCTCTTTAATGTCGGGCGACTCTACAATGACAAAAATGAATTTCTGGAGGCCAGAGAGTATTTTGAACGTCTGATCGAAATTTCACCTGAGGATCCGATAGCTTGGTATAATTTGGCAGGTGTTTATGAAAAATTGGATGATCCCAAGATATCTGACTTTAATACCTTGGACATGGCAATGCAGGCCTATATGAAAGTATTGCAGTTTGATTCGAATCATCTGGAGTCGAGTTTTAAGCTAATGGAAATTTCCTTAAACCTCAAGAAACCGGATATGGCGGTCAAAGTCATGGAAGATGCCGTTGAAAATAATCCTGATGAGCCATTGGCCTATTATAATCTGATTAACACATACGAAAAATGCAAGATGTTTGAACAAGCGGAAGAGACCAGGAATCGTCTCAAAGATCGGTTTAGCAAGCGTTCACGGGAAACGGTAAAAAAGTGATACCCCAACAAGGAGAGATACCATGTTTGGAAGCTTAGGTTTTACAGAATTAATTCTCATCCTGATGATTGTGCTGATTATTTTTGGGGCAGGGAAATTGCCACAATTGGGCGAGGGAGTAGGAAAAGCTATTAAAGGATTCAAAAAATCCGTCCAAGAGGCAGAGGCCTATGATGTGGAGCCCCAAACCCAAGCAGAAAATACTGCATCAACTGCTCCGGCTGGCGCTCAACCGCAAATTTCGCAACCCATGCATACCGCCTCAGTGGGAACGAACGCCCAAATTCAGCCGGAAACGGTCCATTCCGCTCAGGACCATGTTGCCGCGCCATCTAAGACCTAATCCTTCCTGAAAGGTGAGGAGTCCAAAGGCGGGAGTTGGATTATTCGTACATTGTCACATCGGATAAATGCCAAAGGGTGAATTTTCTATGAGTACAGAGACCGCGTTAGAAATTGGGGTCATTGAAACCTTTGCAGGAAACGGAAAATCCCGTAGTACGGGTGATGGCAAGCGAGCAGTGAAATCTGGTATTCCGTTGCCTAACCATATTGCCATTGATCGGGATGAGCGGTTTTTATACATTGCGGAATCCGGTTCTGACCGAATCAGGCGGGTGGACATGGAGACGGGTCTCTTGCATAACTTTGCGGGTACGGGTGAGACCTGTTATAGCGGTGATTACGGTCCCTGTGGGGAAGCTGGGCTTTACCTTCCGTTAGATGTCTTGTGTGATTCACAAAATAATATCTATATCTGTGATTCCGGTAGTAATCGTATTCGAAAAATTGACGCAGAAACAGGAATCATTACAACCATTGTCGGAACGGGGCAGTGGGGATTTAATGGTGATGGGCCGGCGTTGGAGCGCAATTTAACGTATCCTGCGGCCATTGCATTAGACGATCAGGATAATCTCTATATTGCAGACACCCAAGCCCACCGCATTCGTCATTTTGACCCTCAGACAGGAATGCTGACGACGATTGCCGGGTGCTGGACGGCAGAAGATGATGAGCGCGTGAGTCCTCTGACGGCACAAAATCTTATTGTCCTTTCCGGTGATGCCATTGGAATTGATTTTAGCAACGACGAAGGCTTGCTCCGCCCGAGGTGTTCTGACGGGTTAGATTTGACATTATATCTCGACGACGGGAAATCGGCTCTGGAGTGCAGGTTGTACGATGTGGTCGATATTGATGTGGATCGACATGGGGATCTCTATATTACGGATAAAGGGACTAATCGGATTAGAAAAATCGACATGAAAACTGGGATGATGTCTACTGTGGCTGGGGTCTGCAGGTATGGGTTTGACGGTGATGGAAAATTGGCGGTGCAATCCATGCTCAATGTCCCGGAAGGTGCTGTGGTGGACTCAGATGCAAATGTCTATATCTCCGATTCGATGAACCACCGGATTCGAAAAGTCGATGGCAAGACCGGTGTGATTACGACCATCGCCGGAAATGGGGATAGTGGCTATGATGATAAAAATATGGGTGGTTGTGGCGCCGCTCGCTTTGTGGCGAAAGAAGACGCTGGGATGCTGAAGCATGGGGATGGTCTCCTTGCCATCGAGGCTATCGTGAATACCCCAGCCGGATTGACCCTGGACTCTCAGGGAAATTTATACATTTGCGAGCGGAATGAAAATAAAATTCGTCGAGTGAAATTACGATAATCCGGTCTAGACAATTATCGTATATAAAGTGGCCTTCATGAGGTGTTCTCTAAGACGATCTTTAGAAAAGGCGTAGAGGCCTTGTCTAATATCTCATCACCAGCACCGTTTCACAGCGTAGAGTAGAGTATGGAAGTTGAAATGGCTTGTTGGAAATGAGAAAAACGTCTGTCGGCTATACTATTTGGGACGTTCCGGTGGTGGGTTTAATTTAAAGGGTTGGTTATCCGCTTGTTGGTTCTAGTGTGTAAAGTTCTTTTTGCTTCTCTCGCCAACCAAAGGGTGGGAATCTGTTATTTCTTTTTGGCCATTTTCGGTCACACCCGTTTGGCCTCTTTTTTTGATTTGTACTCTATTCGATCCTGTGCGACCGCTCCTCCATTCAAAATGGTATGATAGAGTCATTCAAGATGATTGAAACATTTTTCTAGCAAAGGTGATGCCTTGCTAGGTGTGAAACATCGTAGAAATGGTTCCGCGACGTGTGTCATCATGTAATAATAAACGCTTGGAATCGTTGTTAATCCCTAAAGGAACCCAAGGTTGAAAATAATACACGCCGGAAAAATGATAGGACTTTTTGGGTTTATTGCCGTGGCTGTATTATTCGGTCTGACGTGGTATCAAGTGCCACTCGTGAGTTCCCAGGGCATGGTTGTCAGGGCTCATTTCTCAGGAGGGGAGGTGCCTTCTCAACCTTCCGATTCAGCCTGGGAGAGAGTCGCTCCTCTACCTGTCCCCCTAAGCGGTCAAATCATTACCAGACCCGTATGGCCAGAACCTAGCGCTCGAGCCCTATCCATCCGGTCAATCCATAACGGACAGGACATTGCGTTTTTGCTGGAATGGCAGGATGCCACTATCAATGAATCCTTGACCCCTGGAGTTTTCAGGGATGGGGTTGCGGTGGCTCTCCCACTTGGCGATGCCCCGGCATTTTTTTGCATGGGTCAACTCGATCATTATGTAAATATTTGGCATTGGAAAGCGGATTGGCAAAGCGACGTTGATCGGCGTGCCGAGCGAGCCAAAGAATCCAAGCGGGGTCAATCAGGGCCTCGTCGGTTTGAAGTCATCCCCCGTCGACCCTCATCCGTCGAAGACCTTATTGGAGGGGGGTTTAGTACCTTAACCAGCAAAGAACAACAAGGACGAATCCAAGGACAAGCCGAGTGGAAAAGTGGCTTGTGGCGAGTGGTCATGAAAAGGCCGCTGACGTTGACTGGAGATGATCTAGACAATGAAGCGATGCTTGTTCCAGGACGCATGCAAGCGGTGGCGTTTGCGGTTTGGAATGGAGAGAATAAAGAACGGAATGGGCAAAAAGCTGTCGCCTCCTGGATGCAATTACTCATTGACCCTTTCCATGCGCCGGCCAAGAATGGATCAGGATCGTCTGAACCCACCCCTCGTTCATCATGAGGACCTCAAGAATGGAGTGGGCTCTTGATACAGTAAGACTCCGGCTTTTCTTAAGCTTCTGGTGCGTGTGGCTTGGACTGGTTGTGCTTCATCCGGAATCGTTCGGTCAATCGGCAAATGGGGATATGACCAATGAAAAAGCGCTGATTTTAGCGGAAAAATTTGGCATCGATGTGGGGGAAGTGGACGAGGAGGTTCAGAAGATTCTGGGATTGACCAAAGCTGAAGGGGTAGTGGTGTATGCCGTCATTGGAGGTTCGCCGGCCGAATTGGCCGGGATCAAAGTGAAAGCGGTCATTAAAGAAATTGATAAGCATGAAATTAAAACACTCATAGATTTAGGAAATGCCCTGGAACAATCCCTCCCTACAAAGAATTTTACCGTCGCTACGTATGAACCTGCTGATCCGGACAATCAAGGGGTAACGGGCGGTCTTAATTTCCATTTTGTGCGAATTCTTCAGGATTAAATCGCAGGCGTGAAGAATCTGTTCCATAATATTTTGTGGTTGTTCGGAAAAGGCCACATGCAGGACAAATACATCATAGCCGCCATTTTGGGGCTTTTTTGCCTTTCGGGTGTCGTGTTTGGTCAAGAGCAAGGCAGGGTCCCTGAAGGAGAAGAAACCTGGATTCAGGAAATCGAGAAAATCTTTATTCCATCTGAACACTGCAAGCAGTGTCATGACCGGCATTACGAAGAGTGGAAGGGCATGCGCGAGCAGACCATGGACTTGAAAACATTTGGGCGGGTGGATGGGGCTCTTCTCCATGGGACCGCTCTCACGTCTCCGGTGTTCAAAACCGTCCTAGGTCTGTGGCTTCAAACGAAGCCCGATCAGGAGCAACGCACTCAATGTCTTTCTTGCCATGCTCCTGCCGTGACAGTGTTTCCACAACATACCGATCGGATCATTGGTCAGGTGATGAAAGGGGGGAAACACGTCAAAGTGGAAGGAATAGGTTGTAGTGCCTGTCACCTTATTACCGGCACTCAGGAAAACTCCCATGGGCATCCGACTTTCAAGATTGAAGCTGGTGCAACCCTTTACGGACCCTATGCCGAACCTGATGAAAATCTTGTGCATTCTTCTGGTCAAGCAGATATCTATCGAGGAGCGAATTACTGCGCCTCATGCCATTTCGATAAGGTGAAGGATGTGACTCGCCCGGATATTCCTGGGGAAATACTGAAAGGCACTATTTGCCAGGATTGCCACATGGAGCGCTCAACGGGGAGTTCTACCTCACAACGTGGGGCTCTTACTCGGCCGATAGGGCGGCATTGGTTTCAAGGTATTGTGATCCCGGGTATTATGCTGAGTAATAGGAATTTACAGGCCGAATGGTTTTCAAGGGTGGATATTGAAGCGAAAAAGATCAAGGGTGGGGTTGAGGGAGAAGTGCTGGTTCGCAATGGTGCCTTGCCACATACCTTTCCCGGTGGTGACCCGGTTTTGAAGCAATACTATGTCACGATCACCCTGAAAGACAAAAATAGGCAAATCGTGGATGAATATCAGGAACGGTTTGGACGCACATTTGAGGAACTTCTTCGTGGTCCGATCCCCAGACCATTTGTCAATGGAGGAACCACGCGACATGTTCCGTTTACATTAAAATCTCCACAAGATTCAGAAGGTTTCCTGATTGAAGCCTCTGTCAGTTACTCCCTCATTCCCGAGCCATCGAAAGAATTAATCACGCAGTTCCTTGAGACCCTGGCCACCGATAAAGAGCGAGAGACCGCAGAAAACATTATCAAAAACTATTCTTCCCCGCGGCTGTTGACTTTTCGCACGATGAATTTATAGCCAGACGGAATTTTCAGCTCTTTTTATGGAGAACCAAAGGATAGCCTGATGACCAGAGGGTATGATTCAACAACCAATACTTGGGAAGGTGTAAAAGGGATCCTGTTCTTTAGTCTGTTGGTATGCCTTCTGCTTGGGGCGACTCCTGTTAACTCAATAGCAGGTGAACCGTCATCAAGCAAAAAACCTTTGGAAAAATCGTTCCCCAGTTCTGAAAAATGTAAACGCTGCCATCTCCGGGTCTTTGAAGAATGGGAAGCTTCGGCTCAATCCCGTTCCATTGTCACCGCCCCATTTCGAGTGACATTGGACCGGTTTTTGGCTTCGACCGATGAAAAAAAAGATCACGCGATGTGTTTTCGTTGTCACGCCCCGCATATTTTAGAATATGGAGAACTCTTACCTCGTTTTATCACGGAAGTTCAATCCAAGGATCCTCACATGGATGGAGTAGGATGCCCTCAATGCCACCTCATTCAGGATGTGGATATGAAATTGCATCCACCGATGCCAAAATTTCAATTGGGGACGAATATTTTCGGAGGATATGACAAGGCCGTTCAGAATCTGGCTCACCAATCGCAGAAGCTTGACCTGTATCGAGAGTCCAGATTCTGTGTGACCTGTCATGATTCACTCCCGGAAGCTGCGCAGACGGCCAAAGGGATGCCTGGTTGGCTTGGCCCGTGGGAAAAGACCAAAGCCGAAAGCAGTGGAAAGCCTTGCCAGTCTTGTCATATGCCAGAAGCGATAGATGAATCCGCCAATGGGGAAAAAGTCAGAAAGGTGGCCAATCATAGTTTCCCCGGAAGATTTGGAAAGGTCCGCGCGGAAGCTGTCACTCTGGACTTTACCACAGCCGTAAAGGGTGACACCTCTCAAGTCCAGGTCAGTATTAATAGCCTGGTGCCGCATAATTTGCCTTTGCCGCATCCAGGTTGGTCGCGGGTCGTGGTAGATCTTTCCATTTTTGGCAAAAATCTAAAAAAAGTCTACAACGAACAACGGTTTTACGAGCGGGTTTTTGGCAATGCGGAAGGGAAAGATACGGTCTTTGATTTTGAGGCAAAAAAGGTTTTAAAAGATACCCTCCTCAAACCCGAAGAAATGCGGGTGGAAGCATTTACTTTTCCCACACCCAAAGATGCACCTTCCATGGATGTAGTAGTGACCCTTACGTATGCGCCTGTCCACGGGCCGCAGGATTTTCTCGAAAAGGTTGAACAAGAGGCGGCCCTTGGGAAAAATGACAGGGCCTTTCAAGCCGTCCAAATTACCCAAAAGAAGATGAATGTTCTTCTCAAAAAGTAGCTGATGTTGTTTGTTTGAAAACGGGCCGTTAGAAAGTCACAGCTCCCCGAGATGCAGAGGAAACCAGTTTGGCGTATTTCGCCATGACGCCAGTCGTATATCGTGGTGCTGGTGGAGTCCACTTGGCCAAACGGGATTGAATGTCCTGGTCTGAAAGTTCAACATCCAATCGCCGCCCGGTAATGTCGAAATGAATGAGATCCCCGTTTTGAATAGCCGCAATCGGCCCACCTTTTGCGGCTTCGGGAGCAACGTGTCCGGCCATTAAGCCATGAGTGGCTCCTGAAAAACGTCCGTCCGTCAGAAGGGCGACTGATTCGCCCAATCCTGCACCAACAATGGCACTCGTCACTCCTAACATCTCCCGCATTCCCGGTCCGCCTTGTGGGCCTTCATAGCGGATGACGACTACATCACCGGCAACGATTCCTCCACCCTGGACTGCCCGAAAAGCTTCTTCTTCGCAATCGAAAACCTTCGCCGGGCCATGGTGTGCCAATTTGGCATGACCGGCCACTTTGACGACACAACCTTCTGGTGCGAGATTACCCTTCAGAATGACAAGTCCCCCGGTTGGCTTAATGGGGTGTGATGGAGGAAAGAGAACTTTTTGACCGGGGGTTTCCTTGGCCGTGGCAGCTTCTTCGGCTAAAGTCCGTCCGGTGACCGTAATTTGATTTCCATGAAGATGGCTGGCTTCCAAAAGCCATTTTGCCACCAGCGGGGTGCCTCCCGCTTGATATAAATCGGCTGCCATGAAATGCCCTCCCGGTTTCAGGTCCGCTAGGAGAGGGACTTTCCGGTTAATGGTATCAAAATCGTCAATGTTCAACGGCAGCGACATTTCATGTGCGATGGCTAAGAGGTGGAGAACGCCATTTGTGGACCCGCCGGTTGTCGCAATCGCCGCGATGGCATTTTCCAATGCAGGGCGAGTGATGATATCCCGTGGGCGAAGATCTTTTTTCAGGAGGTCGATCAGGATTTTTCCGCAGTCCTTGGCCACCTGGTGCTTTTTGGGGTCGAGGGCTGGCACGCCATTGAACCCCAAGGGGGAAATTCCTAAAAACTCAAAGGCAATAGACATCGTATTAGCCGTAAATTGACCACCGCAGGCTCCAGCCCCTGGACAGGCCCGTCGTTCTAACTCGATCAGCTCCTCCGTCGTCATTTTCCCACGGGCGTGGGATCCCACGGCCTCAAATACATCTTGGATGGACACCGGTTTTCCATGGAATTTCCCAGGCATGATGGAGCCCCCATAGAGCATGATTGAAGGAAGATTGAGGCGGGCCAGGGCCATCACACATCCCGGAATGGTTTTGTCGCAACCTGACAATGCAATCACCCCGTCAAAAAGATGTGCTCGAACCACTAACTCAATGGAATCAGCCACCACTTCTCGGCTGATCAGGGAGGCTTTCATGCCCTCCGTCCCCATGCTGATACCGTCTGAGACCACGATCGTGTTGAATTCGATCGGGGTCCCTCCCGCCTCGCGAATCCCTTGCTTCAGACTCGCCGCGAGATCGCGGAGATGATAATTACAAGGGGTGACTTCAGACCAGGTATTGGCGACCGCGATGAGGGGCCGGGTAAAGTCGTCGTCGGTCAGGCCGACGGCCCTGAGCATCGCACGAGCTGGTGCACGGTCCGGTCCTTCGGTCAGGGCCAGGCTATTGTTTTTCAACGTCTTTGACATGAAAGAGCGCTCCTTCGATCACAACCGTTTATGAAGTGTATATAGGGTCCGTCAATGATTCGATGCCTGAATGTCTCACAACCCTAGGAAAAGGGTCAATGCTGGAGGGGCAAAAGATTGGCACGTATTCGAGCTAGAGGGGTCATGATTTCCGTCTCATTAGGGACGGGGAGGAAATAGAGTGGCCACGAGAGACATCAATGCCGCCTTGTCGGCATGGAAAGAAAGCGAGAGTGTCGACTCTCCAATGAGTGGAAAGGAATGCGGCCGACCTTGAGAGATGGGTAGGAGGCGAGTTGGCGTGATGTCACCGATTTGAGGTAGCTCTGCAACCGGAGTTTTCCTCCTGTTCCTGCCGATGCGGGAATACACAACATGAGCCAATAAGGATTGGTGAAATGATAGGTGTCTCCATGACGGTAGGACTCTAATAATTGTCGTAATCGGGGCTGCTGCATCCAGGTCGGCAGGGGGGTTGAATCCATGACGGATTGTTGGAGGTATTGCTCCAAGAGTCGATCATGGCGGATTGAAATGCTATGGATACAGGGAATTTCTCGAATGATGGTTATGGCTCCCAGTTGTTCTAAAGCGGTGACCACCGATTCCGCGGAAAGATAGGGCGCCGGCGTGTGGGGGGAACACCCTTGAAAGAAGGTGTGATGTACTTGTGAAAAAAAGGCTTCCTGCTTGGCGAGCAGAATACACGCGGTTCCACGGAGAGGGTGCAAGGCTCCAATGAGCCTGGCCAGGGAAGCGTGGAGAGAATCTTGATCCAAGCAAGAGAGTGACTGAATAGCCCACGCCACATCGTAGGAACCTGGAATCAGGACCTCTTCGGCATACTCCAATGTGGTTTGCCAGGCATTTCTGGGAAAAAATGGCTGATGGAGGGATTGGATGCAGGTGGAGAGACAATACTGGGAAGGGTCCAAGTAATCATAATGAAGGCGTATTGTTGCGGGAAGACGGGCCTGCAACATCCTCGGGAACCGGCCGGTTCCACATCCAATGTCTAGCACATGATAGTCTAGTCCGTGCTCCGGGAACAGGGAATCCCAATTCACGGCATCCAGGATTTTCGTGTAATCGCTTTCCACAAGTGAAAACCAGGCCTCAGGGCTTAACACGTCCTTTTGGTAATAGCGAAGAGATCGGGCAAGATTCGAGTTAAATGGTTGTTTGGGGGAAGTAGGTTGAAAGGTCACCATGGCGTGGCTCCTGTTAAGATGCAATGGGTAAAAATAGGCTCTTCAATAGGCACTCCACGCAAATATGGTACCGGCAACCTGTTCGAGCCGAGAGGAAAAGAAAGCTACGGGTTTTCATGAATAAGGATAGATAAGGAAGAGGAAGGACCTTGTGCCAAATCGGAAAAGTTTCCTGAAAGGGGAAAGATCTGCCGGCTACCTATCGGCCTCATGGGACCTGTTCTTTGACCTTTGCTTGATCTGAAATGAACATATGACATGCCCAGTAATTCATAAAATTGAAAGAAAGGTGAAGTGGATGAGTCGGTTGAGGCATCGGTGCTACCAGAGAAAATCCCCGTTTATCTGCTTAATCCTATGGTTAGGATTGGTTCTTCCATTCGCAGGATTTTCCAGTGTGAGTGGAAGTGAAGAAGACCTGGAGAATCGATCTCTGGCAAGCGTGGCCGATTTGGAACGGATTCAGAAAAAGCAGGCAAATGCTCGATTAGGCGGGATGAATACAGGGTATGTGCCTGGTCGTTCATTTCTTGTTAATAGAGATGTTTTTTCTCCACAGCTTTCGCCTGACCTTTTGCCAAAGAGGACGGGTCAGGCCCTGGTTGGATCTGTCATGGCTCTATTGGCAACATTTGAAGCCGCCAATGTTCTCCCTCCGGAAGGGACCTCCCAGGCCAACCAACTAATTCATGGCCTCATTCAATTACAGTCTGTCCTGGTCAAATCCCAAGCTTTAGAGTGGAGTGAATATGTTTCAGCGGCAGTTAACCACCGTTTTGAAATGGACAGTGCGGCGATTTTGCGATCGATTCACCAGAGTGGTCTGACATCCAAGGTGTTAGAGGCCCTCTTAATCTATGACAAAAAAATGCCAATTTGGGATCAACCAGCTATGGCTCAGATCTTTCAACGCTACAATGTTTCTCGACCAGATTGGCAATTGATTGAACAGATCTTCGCCCAAGCCGACGCAGCCTATCGTACCAAAGGATCTTCCATCCATGAAGCCTATGAGCAATGGCGATCACAGATGCCAGGAGGCAGGTAGTAATAGAAATACAGGGATTAATCGAGAAAAACGGGTTTCCCGGTTTGTGCCGATTGGTAACACGCATCGGCAAGTTCCACTGCCCGTAATCCATCTTCTGCGGTAATGGGCATCGGACTCCCTGTCCGAATTGCCCGACAAAAATCCCGAAGTAAGTCAACCAGCGTTGCACTGGGAGGGCAGGGGTAGTCGGTTGTCTCGTTTCCCCGGGAAACTCTGCGGACGATGCCGGTCGTCCAGTCGGCGAGAGCCTGTCCTTCTGCACCAATAATTTCTGCGCGGGTGACGCGTCCCTGGCTGACACGTGAAATATCGAGATAACAGGGAAGTCCCCTGCGGGTGATCAGTTTGATGTGTGCCCGATGTTCCGGATCCTGGGGGCCAGGCCGATCAATGTCAGCCGATACCGAAAGGACATCATCCTGAGTGAGAACTCGGACAAGATCCAGCAAGTGAATCCCAAATTCCAGGAGGGCCCCATAATTGTTCCATGACGTGTTTTTCTCAGGTGATGCCGGGCGTGTTTCGAATCGCATGACACATGAGAGGTATTCCCAATGGCCCAAGCATGGGGCAATGCATTGCAATTGCCGGATCGCTGGTTCGTACCGCAAGGTCTGGGCGGTCATGAAGGGGACTTCAGCTTGGATGGCGGCTTCAACGATCTGGCGACCTTGGGTTTGGTTGAGGGCGAGGGGTTTTTCCAAAAGAACAGCCTTGCCATATTTAAGGGCTTCTAAGGCAATGGGGAGATTGAGTGAGGGAGGGGTCACGATCAGAACGGCCTGAATAGCCGAATCAGCTAAGAGGTCGTGATAGTCCGGGTAAAAGCGGAAGGAGTATTTTGTGGCAAGCCGAATGCCTTCTTCTAGGTTCCTTCGGCTGATGGCGACCAATTCTCCCCCCGTCTCGATGGAGAGCAAATGCTGAAGGTAACGGGAACCGTGCCGTCCTACACCAATCAATCCGATGGGAATGGGTTTCATGACCGCGCTGGTTCCCTCCTGATGCAACATGGGCGATGGAAAAGAATAGAGGGGGTGTTTCTCATCCAATTCGTATAAAACACACGGGATCGCCGACCAGAGCCGTTGGATACGTTCGATCTGCGACCTGATAAGGAATGCCATGTGACTGGCACCAGTGCTCAACCCAGGGCATTTCTTCCACCGAGGTCGTGAGCAACCCAGGCTTGGTCAGTTTGGCCATGCAATTCGCAAAGAATCGAATTCCTGTCTCCCGTTCGTGTGAGAAGGCCGATGTGTCAAATGCCAGAGGGTCCGCACGGCCGTACGAAAAAAGGACCGACAGATTGGGAAATTCTTCTGGGTCATTCAAGACGCTGACGATCCAAAGATGATCAAAGTTGCCTGTCGCGGACTCCGCCGAACCGAAACAAAATGGTATTCCACTTTCTCCCCCAGCTTGATTCAGGATGTCCACTTCGCCTTGCCGAAGGTTATAGGGACATACCGTGCGATTCAATTCCAACCGTTCCATGAGCAAAACGGGAATTTCCGGGACTCCCGCGCCCACGTATAAACTCCGTCCAAAGGGTGATAAATGGGCTCGGAGAGCTTTCGCAATCGCGATCCCCATTTTTTTGCATGGCCCTCGGCGATCTTGCCAAAAAGCGTCTCCGCCTTCGTCGCAATAAATCGGTCCGAGTCCGGCATAGTCCAGGGAATTGTACATCCTGGCAATTTCTTGAGTTGTGGTGGCTGACAATCTTGGCCGCTTCATAATCTGTGGGTGCTTTGCAGAGGTTTACGGTTATCCTTTTTGTAGTACTCTTTGTACCAGGTTAGGTGTGTGAGGCAAAAGTCCTCAAAATGAGGTTAATTGGGATGATGTAACCAAGGGGAATTCAGTCCTGAGTCAACTTGACCAAAAACACGATTTTGTGTATTGATAAGAGAATCTGTCCATTGGCGGACTTTCAGAGAAATGTCTATTCCCGAAAGGGGCAGGAACTCTCCCTATCACCGGTTTCCATTCTTTATTTCAGACAAGGGAAATGCGCGTGTGTTTCCCGCGGGACGAAGTTGTTCTTTGCGGGGAACGAAGCATGCATTTCATTGCTTGGCCACATGGACCTGTAAAAGGATCAACGGTATTTCTCATCTCCAAGGGGTTTCCCGCAGAATAGCGCTCTTTAAAAAGAACAGTAGAACTTACGCGTATGGATATTCTTGAAGAACTTCGTCGTGTGATCCGATTAGAAGCTCTGGCCATTGCTCACCTTGAGAAGAGCGTAGGGCCTCCCTTCGAGGAGGCCGTCAGGATATTGCAAGCCTGTAAGGGAAAAGTGATCCTCACGGGTGTAGGGAAATCTGGCCTGATCGCCAACAAAATTTCGGCCACGATGGTGTCCACTGGCACACCTGCGGTTTTTGTCCACGGTTCCGAGGGCCTGCATGGGGATATTGGGATCGTGGCGAAAGAGGACGTTGTGATTGCGGTGGGGAAATCAGGGGAAAGCGAAGAATTGCTTGCGTTGCTTCCGTTTATCCGGAAAATAGGCGCCAGGATTTTGGCGATTACTGTCCAACCGCACTCAACTCTCGCACGGGGTAGTGATGTCGTGTTGCTGACACCTATTCATGAAGAAGCCTGTCCCCTGAACATGGCCCCCACGTGTAGCACCACTGCAGCGTTGGTGTTGGGAGATGCCCTTGCCATGACGCTGATGAAACTTCGGAATTTTCAACCTGCAGATTTCGCCTTGTTTCACCCTGGGGGCCAATTAGGGAAACGCCTGTTCCTGACCGTTGGGGATCTGATGCGAACGGGTGAAGGGAAGGCTGTGATTCGCCCCTCACACACAATTCAGACCATGCTATGTGAAATGACGAGTAAACGTGCAGGGGCGGTTTCCGTGATTGATGAGGAAGATCGTTTATTGGGACTGATTACTGATTTTGACATTCGTCGAGTGTTGGAAGGTGGGAAGGATCTGTTTGCTCTCACGATTGGGGAGGTGATGAATCCAAAGCCCAGTTGGGTGTACCAAGATGAAAAAGCGGTCAACGCCCTTCAGTTCATGGAGAAACGGGAAAAACCCATCTCAGTGCTCCCCGTCCTCGATCGACAAGAAAAGGTCGTCGGCATGATTCATATTCATGATCTGATCTCCCGTGGGTTGTAACAAAGACTCTTCAAATATCGTGGTGTATCGACCATGCCTTCTCCGCCTTACAGGGGGAGTTTAGTCTGAAGAAGGATAAGGAGTGATGGTCCTTATTCGTTAAAATTCAGACTTCATCTTTCAGGCAAAGATCAATGAATGCTTCTCCTAATTGCGGCGCTCAACGCACGCGGCACCGACGGTCAGCCACAGGGTAATGTGCCCATACGCGAACGTCCGGCGAACGTGCACAATTGTGCCATTCCGTGGCATTGGGAAGGGGATGTGATAACTGGTTCGAACAACACCCATATAACGATGCTTGTGGAATGGTATTCACGCTTGACCCTGCTCGTGAAAGTCCCGACCAAAGACACAGCCAGTGTGGTAGCCGCCCTGATTCAACGGATGCACCGGCTACCATTCACCCTGAGCCGGTCATTG
>WHTE01000016.1 GCA_009377845.1 Nitrospirales bacterium
AACAGTCAATTTCCGGTTGAGGGACTGGGGAATCTCCAGGCAACGCTATTGGGGGACGCCCATTCCGATGTTGTATTGTGATCGGTGTGGCCTTGTCCCGGTCCCCGAAGGCAAGTTGCCGGTTGTGTTGCCTGACGATGTGCCATTTACCGGGAAAGGCGGGTCTCCGCTCAAGGAATCTCTTTCGTTTTCGCAAGCTACATGTCCGACATGTGGCGGTATAGCTCGTCGGGAAACCGACACCATGGATACCTTCGTGGATTCTTCCTGGTATTTCCTTCGCTATTGCTCGCCCAAAGAGACGACCCTCCCGGTGAACCCGCAAGCCGCAAACCATTGGATGGCGGTGGATCAATATGTCGGGGGGATTGAACATGCCGTTTTGCATTTGCTCTACGCGCGCTTCTTTACCAAAGTCTTACGGGATTTGGGCCTCACGACCGCTGATGAACCCTTTACTCATTTGCTCACTCAAGGCATGGTGACCAAGGAAACCTACTGGTGTGAAGAACATCGATGGGTTCTTCCCACTGAAATCAGGAAGGATAGTGGTCAGCGAGTCTGTGCTCATTGTGGACGGATCATCGTGACAGGCCGTATTGAAAAGATGTCCAAGTCTAAAAAGAATATTGCGTCTCCTGAAGACTTGTGTGATCGATATGGGGCAGACACGGCCAGATTGTTTTCGTTATTTGCCGCGCCACCGGAAAAGGATTTGGAATGGAGCGATACCGGGGTGGAAGGCTGCTATCGGTTTCTCAACCGGGTGTGGCGGCTGATACAGGATCTTCTTCCTGTGATGGATGGCGCGGCTGCCAATCCGAGATCCGGTGAGTCTGTGCTCCTCTCCCATTTGCAGCGGGCAACTCATCAGACGATAAAAAAAGTGACGGAAGACCTTGAGCGAGGGTTTCAATTCAATACAGCCATTGCAGCCCTGATGGAATTCGTGAATGAGTTGTATAAGTTCTGGAAAGAATATCCGGGGGAGGCGTTAACTGCAGCCGAGCGGGCCGGGTGGCGATTGACGGTGGAAACTTTGCTTGTATTGCTTGCGCCCTTTGCCCCACATCTGACTGAGGAACTGTGGGAAACCTTAGGGAAGCGCCCCGGTATGAGCCAGCAGGCGTGGCCGGATTTTGATCCCGCCCTTGTGGCCAGTGCCGAATGGACGATACCCTTGCAGGTGAATGGAAAACTCCGGAGTAAGATCGTGGTTCCAGCCGGGTCGACAAAGGACCAGATCCTTTCGGTGGCTCAGGAAGATCCCAAAATGGCCGAATGGTTGCACGGCAAGATTCCCCGCAAAATAATTTACGTTGAACAAAAGCTGGTGAATTTTGTCATTTAAACCACTTAGACCAGCTTGGCTCTTTCAGAAGTTGAGATGGGTGCTTGGAGGGTGGGGGGTGGTGCTGTGCTTGAGTGCCGGATGTGGATACCAATTTACTGTTGAAGGACCGGGCCCGGTGATCGGGGGTGGGACCGGCCTTGTCGCGCAAGGACCGCCGGTTCGTCTGGCAATAAAGACATTCAAAAATAACAGCTTCGAGCCGAATCTGGAATTTAAATATACCCGGTATTTTCGCCAGGCGATGCAATCGGCGGGAAGCGCCGAATTTGTCGATGATGGTGTGTCGGCTGATTTTATTCTGGAAGGAGCGATCCTTTCGGTGACGCTTCCTTCATTGGCTTTTTCTCGCACCCAGACACGAGAAAGTCGAGTCATGGTCAGGGTGGCGGTGAGCGTCAAGGATCGGAAAACCGGCAAAATTCGATGGTCGCAAACGGGCACCAGTACGGCGGAATTTTTTGTGGGAGCCACTTCGACGTCAGATTCCTTGAGCGGATTGCAATTTAACCGGGTATTGCAAGACCGTGCGGTTGAGCAAGCGGGGCAACAAGTGGCTGCGGATTTAGTTGATCGGTTTCTGTGGGCCAGTGATCAGGGTACATTTCAAGTGAGTGAAAGAAAAGATGTTCCTGCTCCGGCATCGAGGGACATCGAATCCCCTGAGATCTTGGAGCCTCAGGGAGATCTCTTGCCTCCAAATTCTTTAATAAATTGATCACCTGAGTCTTCTGGCAGGATTGTCTGTTTATTCGGTCGCACTCACCGTGAAAGTCCACGAACTCCACAGTCAGATCACCCGGCAAGGGTTATCCCCTCTCTATTTGGTCATTGGGGAAGAACCCTATTTTCGCGATCAGGCCTTGGCCATCCTTCGTTTGGCCGATCGGGAAGGGAATTCTCCGGAGTTATCTGGAGAATCGAGCGTCAATGATTTCTCTCAGATGTTTCATGTCGATGTGGTCTATGGCGATGAAACCGACGCCTCGGACATTTTGGCAATTTCGGAAGAGGCGTCATTTTTTTCGTTGAGACGACTTCTCATCGTTAAATGGGCGGACAAACTTTCCGCCAGAGATGGTGAAGGTCTCATTCCATATTTCCAGGCTCCAAATGAAACTACGACGCTGGTCTTTGCTGCGGCTAAATTAGATGGGCGGACGAAGTGGGTTCAAGAACTCAAGAAACGGGCGACCCTGGTGGAGTGTGCTCCTTTATTTGAGAATCAACGGGCAGGGTGGGTCACGCAGCGGGCACGGGAGCTAGGCCTGCAGTTGGAAGACAGTGCCCTCGATGTCTTGAAGGATCAGGTGGCTGAAGGGTTGTATGGTACTGCCGGCGAATTAGAGAAATTGGTGGCGTTTATGCCAGAGGGACATCATGTCCGGGCACAGGAAGTAGAAACGGTCAGGGGGAAACCGCCGGGTATTTCCGTGTTTGATTGGTCGGAAGCGGTAGCGCGTGGGGATCATGGACGAGCGTTGGACATTGTGGCCAAAAATTTAGAAACCGGCGAAGCCCCCTTACGCATGTTGGGTGCCTTCCTGTGGCAGATGCGGAGAATTTGGAAAACAAAAGCACTGATGAAAGAGGGAACCGATGCCGGTCAGGCGGCACGCCAAGCTGGAATTCCGCCGTTTCGATCGCGGGAATTTGTGCAACAGGTTCAACTGTGGAAGGAGTCACACCTCCGTCGGGCATGGGAGTTATTCGCTCAAGCTGATTCAGCTCTCAAAGGGGGGCGAGCTTCACGTCCCAAACTCATATTAGATGACCTGGTTATTCAACTCTGCCAAGCCACGAAACCCGGTCCGGTGAAACAAGCACACGCTGGTCGCACACCTTCACCACCCGTTGAGAAAGCACGTTGACCGTCACGGTCTTATTATGTGTTTAGAGAGCGTTGACGCGGGTCGCGAGGCGGGAAACCCAACGAGAGGCAGTATTCCGATGAAGCGTGCCTTTGGTCACGGCCTTATGAAGTTCCGAGGTCGCCTCTCGCAAAGAAGCCTTGGCCTCGTCACTTTTTTTGTCTTGAACCGCTCCATGAACCTTCTTAATGAAGGTCTTAACACGTCGCAGGATTGACCGGTTTTGTTCTTGCCGCTTCAGAGATTGGCGAGCTGCCTTGATTGCTGATTGGTGCCGATTAGCCATCTATTCCTCCTGAAAAATTCTGAACACAATTCTTACCACAGTTTCTTAAATTCGGTCAACTGAAAGCTGGCAAAACTTGTGTGGGTGTTCAGGAAGCCGAAATACTCCTTGACATATTTGCTTGTCCAAAACTGGGAAATTCAGGATCGGTGTTCGCAACAGGTATGGGGCTGTTGAATAATTGTAATATTTGCGTATTGATCCATTTGTGCGTACCTGAGAACAATACGAAATAATAGGGGAGTGTTCAAAAATGCCCGTCCAGCAAGGCCGCAGCCACTTGGACGAGCGGAGCGTACGAAGGAGTACGTGAGCACGGCTAAGGGGCGAGAACGCAGCTGGCGGCTTTTTTCAACACTGCCGGTATTGGCTTGCGACCCCTACCGACCTCTGATAAGATTCGATCCTTCTCGCAAGACAACAAGTTGATGGTGGGTGTAGCTCAGTTGGTTAGAGCGCCGGATTGTGGATCCGGAGGTCGCGGGTTCGAAACCCGTCACTCACCCCATTTTCCAGTTTCCACCCCTTTTGCAAACAGATCAAAGGGTTTTTTGTAGGTGGGACGCACAGTTGCATGTTCCAATGTGCAGTTCGAAAGTACGATTTTGAGAAATCTGTTTTTTTGTTCCGGGAGTTGCTTCGCATAGAGTTCATAGGCTCTAGAGGCGAGTTCGAGCAGTTTCAATCCATCGTCGTAATATCGGCGATCGGCTCCTTGGTGAGCGCGCATTTGGTCAAGGATCCGATCTTGGTCAGTTTGCCATTCCCGTGATTTTTCCATCCAGAAGGCCTCAGAAACCTTTCCGTCCACCTTGTCGAGGTAAAGTTGGTCCAACCGATTTTTGAGCTTTAAAAGCTCGCTTTGCAGTCGGGAAATGGTCTGCTGATTATAAGCCGTCTCGTCTTTATGGCTTTCTTTAAGAGCCTGGACCAACCAATCCCGTATACTTGGATCAATGGTAATCCCTTTCACGATAGCATCAAATTGGGGGGCTAGATCTTCCTCCCGGTAATACATTTCATCACAAGAGCCTTTGGATTTGGTGCAATGGTAATACACATACCGTCCCTTTTTGAGCTCGGCGGTCACCAAACAGCCGCATTTTCCACACAAGAGCAACCCGCTATAGGCAAAAAAATGCTTACGCTGTTTGCCCTTTTTCCGATTACCAATTTTTTCCTGGACAAGATCAAACTGGGTGCGCGAGAGCAAGGGGGCATATTTCCCTTGATATAAAGCACCATTCCACAGAAATGAACCAGTGTAAAAGGGATTTTTAAGGATCCGTTCCACATGGGATTTAGACAGTCGAATCTTAGGGGAATAAAATTCCAACCCCTCTCCCATTACCGTTTCTCGAATGGTTTTAAAAGAATGACGACCTGTGGCAGCAAGTTCAAACATTCGTCGAACATATTTAGCCTTTTCCTGCTCAATTTCGATGGTGGCATCCTTCTGGTTGTTGAGATACCCCAGAGGTGCTTTCCCAGGGTATTCACCCTGTTTGGCTTTCTCTAAATGGCCCTTTTTGACCTCCTCAGAAAGATTATCGATATAATTCTTGGCCATAAGAACTTTGATGCCATGAATAAACTTCACATGGGATCGCGACTCCTTATTTAGAACTTCCCCTTCTTTAACCAAATGGATTTCAAGATCAAGATCTTCCAGGGTTACGTAATCCCGAAAATTTCGGTAGAGCCGGTCGGTTTTTTCGACAAGGAGGATTTTGACCTCAGGATTAGCTTGGAAAAACTTCACCATTTCTCGAAACTGTGTCCGCCCAGCAGCTTTGGCGGTTTCCACGTCAATAAATTCTTGGGAAATCTGAAAACCTTTGGATTGGGCATACCCCTTTAAGAGTTGCAATTGAGCTGGAATAGAGAAGCCCTCCTTTTCCTGTTCCTTGGAAGAGACACGCGCGTAAAGGACTGCTCTCAGGGTTTTGCCATTAACGCCACTCTGATTTTGATTTTCCTTCTTTTTATTCATTTTCAAATCCTTGAGTGGTGAATTTGAGGGTGCGGCTGTTTTCAGTGACGGTACGTACGACGTTGTCGGGCGCTCCGGTTGGGATCTCCGCCTCGATTTCCAACGTCACTGTCACATCAGATCCCACCAATCCTACCAAATGCGAAATCACTTCGTCGGCGATGCGGCCTGCGTCTCGGCCCACGCGTGTAGGGTCGAGAGGAACGCTCCCGTGAAAACGTTTCGGGGCTGGCGCTGTCTTAGGCTTCGCACTGCCACTCTTTCCAGTTACATCGGCTTCGCCTGTTATTGTAGGCGTTGATGTAGTTCCCGTATTTCCCGTCACGCTAGAAGCGGCCTGGACCTCGGCTTCTTGTTGCCGCGAGGCCACTTCTGGTCGTACAAGCAACCCTGTATCGCCACTGGCAATAAGTACCGTTTGTCCGCACCGTAGCCCGCGATAGCGGCCAGCTGTCTCATCGAAGCTATCCGCATAGGCAAACGATTCTTGATTCCACAAAAGGAGTCCGAGTCCATCTCGAACAGCTCCCACTAGGACGTTCGGTTCCGTGAGCCGCGGCAAATAGAGATAGCGGGCGAAATCTTCGACGAGCTGCTTGATCGCCACATGATTTCCGCGCCACAGTGGCACGCGGTCAAGCTCCATCCGCAGTCGCGTGCCGGCAAGAGCGGCCACCAGGAGTTCGTCGTTCCGTAGCTTTTTGCTGGCACGTACCGCGAGGTCATCCTGGCCTGAGAGCCGGAAGGTCTGCCACTCGATCGAAGCTTTTGGGGAACTCTGCACTGGGACTAACAACCACTGATAGGCTTCTGGTATCCGGGCTGTCACGGCACCGTCGGCAGATTTCTGCTGCGTCTCTGCTTGCTTCACTTGGTGGGGATCAAGATTGAGCGCCTCCTTCTCGGCAAGAATCGATTCCCAAGCCAGATAGCGTCGCACCGCTTCCTCCAAATCTTGGAGCCGTGCCTGGTCCACCGCGAGGAAGACAAGCGTGTTGCGAAAGAGTCGCGGGGTATTACCGCGTGTTTCTAGAATGGCTTTTGCTGCGATTTCGGCAGTATTCCCTGGCTGCTTGCTGTAAGGATAGTCGGTTCCAAGGACGACCAGTCGTGCATCCAAATCATCGGGTACATCCTGTCCTGATTGGGGCAAGGGGTGTACACGGATAAAGTCGCCGGTCTTACGAAGATCCGCACGGAGCCGTTTGTCCAGTTCCTGTGTCACCGCATCGATGTTGCGCTTGAGTTGCTCGGCGCGGTCCTCAGCCAGCTTCGTGACTGTGGGTTGAGTGGAGTACCAATAACGTGCACCGTCCTGATAGAGATAGGTTGCCGCGCTGCTCAGACGCCGCAACGCATCGCCGAAGATATTTGGGGACTCGCCAGGCATCACACAGCCAAGTTTCACACGGCGATCCTCGATGCCACGATTCGCGGCTGTAGCGGTCGGTGCAGAGCCCAGGTAGATCGTGCGGGCCACACGGCGGCAGGCAGCGTACTTCCCAAGGTTGGGCACTTCGCCATCAAGCCGAAGCGGCAGCGCATTCGGTCCATCCACATCCTTCTCGATCACCGGGACCCAATTGTCGGAGAGATAGCGGGTCAGTTCGGATTGGACGCGCGGGTCGTCGATGGGAATATGTGCAGGCAGGATGACAGGATTCCGGTCACCTTTCTCCCAGAGGCTATGGATCACCGCAGCCATAAGCCGCAGCACGCCGCGTGTGCGTTGGAACTTCACCAGCGTGGACCAGTCAGTGTAGAGCCGATCGAACACTTCCGGATGGATCGGATACGCTTCCTTGAGCCGTTTCTCGTAGTCGGAGTCACGGCACTCGGGGGGAAACTCTGCCGCTTGGGTGGAATAAAGGTCGAAGAAAGCCTTCGCGACCGTATCGCGTGCCACATACTGCGTTTTCTCCACCAGCGGCTCGAATAACCGCCGGCGCACTATCTCGAATCCCTCATCGGCGCTAGCGGGGCGCCATGAAGCTTCGAGGCGTCCAACAGCGTTGCGCAACCGGTCAAGTGCTGCACGTCCTCGCTCGCCGCCTACCTCCACATCATCGGCCTGTGCGTGGGGAGAACCGGATGTGTCGGATGCTGGGAGACTGACTACCAGCAAACAATTCTTCGCCAGCTTCGCGGACTCGGTGAGTACCTGGGCAAAGGTGAACTGCGTCTCGAAGCCGCCAGCAGGCAGATCGCTTTGGTCGTGGAGCTGGCGCGCATAGGCGACCCACTCGTCGATCAGAATGAGACAAGGTCCGTATTCAATGAAGAGTTCTCGCAACACGTCACCGGGGCTGGTCGCCCGCTCGTCGTCGGCCTGGATGCGCTTAAACGCCTTCTGGGCCTCCTTGATGCCGCCGGCTGCATGCCCCAATTGCCAGGCGAGTTCGCCCCAAAGCGTACGAACCATCGTGCCGTCTGATTTCACGACCGGATTGCCCGGAGAAATACGGTTCCCTACTAGCACCACGCGCTTCACCACCGGCAATTTCGACACCCCGGCCTCTTTGAGCAGGGCATCGACGCCGAGCAACTCACTGGGCGCAGTCCCGGAGACCAGGTGGTAGAGTGCCAACATCGAGTGCGTCTTCCCACCGCCGAAATTGGTCTGGAGTTGCACCACTGGATCCCCGCCTGTGCCTGTAAGGCGTTGCACGGCGCCGATAATCAGTTTCTGTAAGCTGTCGGTGAGGTGGGTGCGACGGAAAAACTCAACTGGTTTCCGATACTCGTCTGACCCCTCACCGATGTGGACCTGCCAGAGATCGGCGGCGAACTCGGCTTGTTGGTAGCGCCCGCTCGCCACATCCTTGTGCGGGTTCACCACTTCGCGCCAGGGCGTCAGGCCACTGCTGGCCTGGCTTTCAATGGCCGTTCCGACACTCTTGCGCTTCTCGGTTCGCACCTGTTCATCGAACCGCACGCGCAGGAGTTCCATTTTCATCTTCTCAACGTCGGCGGCCTGTGACGCAGAGACCGCAGTGAGGAGTCGAGCCGCAGAATCGAGGGCACGGTAGGTATCATCGCCGGAGAAGGGGTTCTGATGTGCCCACTTATTGCGGACATCGCGCAATTCGCTCAGCAGCGATCGCTCGGCCTGGCCCAGTGTCTTGCGAAAGACGAGCTGCCATTGATTCCACATCACGCTCAACAGGGAGGCCACATCCCAGCGAGGCTCCGTCTCCGTACCGAACAAGTTCGATTGAGTCTCGCGTACCGATTCTTTGATCTGCTCGAACCACAACTGCTCGTGCTGGGCCTTCATCTCGCGCTCCACGAAAGGGCGCAGCCCCTCTTTGAGTAGGTCTAGCGCTTTCCCAACGCGTTCGTGGTTCGTAATGGCCATGATTTACTCCTCTCCGAACATGTGAGTCTGTTGTTTTTCGGGTGGTTCCACCTCTCGGGCCAAACGGGTGATCTCTGGCCAGCTTTGCACAAGCGCATTATACGAAAGCGCCTCGGCTGGGCGTTTTTTGCGTTCGCAGAGTGTATAGAGGCGGTAGCAGAGTTCGCGGGCAACTTCGGCATTCGATCCAAGCTTCGATACGAGCGCCGCCGCCGGGCTCTCACCGCCAGATTCAAGTATACGAATCAGGTGATGCACCATTTCCCAGGCCGTGAGACGAAGGTCAGTGGTCGGGTTCCAAGCAGTGGGCAGTTCGTCTGGTTTTAAGAGGCGGACCTTGCCTCCCTTCGAGGCGACAAGGCCAGCTATAACCATCCCGTTAACGCTGGTATTCTTGCTCTTGGAGAGCTGTTCAGCCATTCCGTACTCTCCGACCGCAAACCCGATCTGCTCAAACCACGTAATAGCCCAGCGGCTATCGGCGTCGAAATCGCCCTCTTGTTCGGCCAGCGCATCGTCGAGGGTCTGGTTGATGAGGGCAAGCGCCTCGCGCACGGAGACCGGACTGCCCTCAGCGTCAAGTACCCTGGCGTAGCGGGTGTAGACCGCCATGCCCGGGCCGATCGCGGCCTGCGCTAGATCCACAGGTGCGATGTTTTCATGCTGCAATTGTTTCAGCGCCTGTGGCAGTTCGATCTTAAGCGCTGCCAGAAACTCTCTCCGGGAAACCGTAGGTGCCTCTGCCGATCGTTGTCGTCCTACAACGAAAATGGCAGATGCTAAAGCATTAGTCCCGATTCCAATCATTCGAGTATCCGTTGTCGTTCTCACGGGCCACGTAGCCACGACTGCTAATCCCGCATCAATAAGGCCGCCCAGAAAGACTTCCCATCCTGTCGAACCGACAGATTTATCCTCCTCTTCGGCCTGCTTAATAGCATAAACAATCAGTAGAGGAAACCGTTTGTCTGCCTTCTCGGCTAGAGTGCCGAACACTTTGGCGAACCCTGATCTAAAATACTCATTCGCTCGTTCAACATCACCAGAATGCCGATATGGACTTGCAATAAGTTCATCATCTTTGGGAGTTGCGACGGTACCGAGGAAATCAGGAAAAATTGGACGAAGAGCCTTTCGGAGCCATATATAAAAGAAATCAGACAAATCGGCGTATCCAATATTCGCGTAATATGGCGGATCCGTTGCTATCAGAGCATTTTCTGGCAGGTCCTTGGCAATCTGCCGTGCATCCTGCTGACGCACCTCGGTAACTGTCCCGTCAGGAACAACGAGATCAAATGCTCTGAGTGCCGTCTCAAGGACAGGTCCAGTCCAATCCCCCACGGAACTGCCGAAAGGGTTGGTCTCCACGAAATCCCATACCATCGGGACTGCATGACGATCGAACGCAGGTGTCGCCTTACCACTACCATTTCTCGGATCGATGAACCAGCGCACCAAAATGTTATTGCTTTGTGCCATTTTGCCGACGCAAATTCCAAGCACAGCTGTAATCGCATCCGCGTATGCAAGTGCATTAGTTCCACTGGCATGCAATGGGACGCCATCATCAGCTAATCCGGCAGCGACGGCGTCGCGAACAATTTCGTTTCTGATCGACCCAACGAGACGCGCAAAGGTTTCTAGTACTAGAGCTTGACGCTTCGTAAAAAGTTCTAAAAAATTCTTGATGCCATATTGTTGAACACGAAAGCCAAGAGCAGCCTTCGGCATTTCAATCCCGATAAGGTCACTAGGTGCCGCAGAACTCGCAGCAACCGCAGCAGCAGCTTGCTGCTGTTCGTCTGCCGCAACAAAGTAGATCTTGTCTCCTTGACGGGCGGCTATTGCAAACATCTGCTGCCGCAATTGCCCTGCTCGCCCCTGTTCCCGAATGTATTGGAGGGGGATTGGTGTGTCTGCTGAATGCAGACACACCGCGCCGAAACGTCCAGTCGTAGGCTTCAATGGCTCCCCTTCAGTCCTGACACGATAACGAATGGTCTGATCGTCTCGGAAAGGTTCAATCCAAGCCTTTGTCCTTTGGTGGCGCGATAGCCACCAGTTCGATACTAATGGGGTGTGGAACCCTCGGGCGGCCGGTTCGGGGCTTGCAACTGTCCATGCCCATCGATAGGCGAAAGGTACAGCTCCGCCTGCAAGGGGAGGATAATAATTTTTAAGCTCGCTCCATGCCAATTGGCGAACTCTCGACGCATAATATCTGACGTCTTTCTTCAATCCTTCAATGCCGCATGACTGATCAAGGCGGTCATCGTGAGCGGGATTCACTGGAGTTCGATCGCGAAATAGCGCCGGGATTCTGCAAAGAACAGTTGTAATCAGAACCGGCACTGGATTTAAATCAGACGCTCGCGTCTTGAGGCCAAGCCGCTGGGCCTCAAGAAGAGTTGAGCCTCCGCCGCAGAACGGGTCAACGACAATAGGCGACACATCCCCGACGGCTTTTGCTATTTCGTTGCGAACATCAGCAAGTAAATTCTTATCCTTATAAGCTTCGAACGCGGAAAGACGCTCTACCAACTGCATGAGACGCTCACGTTCACGGTGAGCGTCCTTCTCGGAAAGATGCTCACTTGGGTCATCCACAAGTGAAGCGAATAACATGGCTCTCCACGCTGGCAATGGCATTGGAGCAAACCATTTGTGGAGATTGCGAATGTGTCCGGTTTTTCGGTTCTTGTCTTCCTCACAACCGCGATTGATCGCCTGTAACGGAAGCGCTACTTCGATGAGTTTTTTTCTTGGTTTCACGTGCTTGCCGTTTCCTGCAATTCAAGATCTGTAGCCGCTGAAAATCTTGTTACACGCCCACAGTCGCTCTTGTCGCCACGTGAGAAATACCTCGTAGTAATGGCTCGAAAGAAACGAGAGCTCGCTTGTGGCAAGCAATGGGAAGCTAAGACCGGGTCGAATGGGGAGCCCGGGATTTCGCCCATCCCGGCCATGTATTCAGAAGGCGCACAATTTCTAATCATCTGATTGGTCGCGTGGTCGATGAAGGTGCGAGTCAGCACACTGTCACGCGCCCGCGCCGCCGCCAGCGGCCGTCGTGCCCACCAAAGGTGCAGTGTGCTGGGATGCCCATGCCGAATCGACTTCTCCCGCGCCGAAGCCGTGTTAATCGCCTCCAACGGCAACGCCACCTCAATAAGTTTTTTCTTTATTCGATTGGCCATATTGGTTGACTATGATCCTCCACTCTCGCAGAGTTTAGTCATGGCTGAAGAGACACTCTCAGCTCGCTTATTAAGGAATGCGTTGTAGTCGCCATTAACCATTTCGTCATAGGGGATAAGATGGCTTGCCAGACGAGCTCTGACTTCCGGTTCACCAAGGTTAGTACCATCTCGACGTTCAGCCAAATAGCGCTCTGGCTCCTTATCCGAGATATTTCTATTGGTGCGCCAGGTTACAAGAGCGCAATTGAGCGACCGATAAATTTGATTATCCGGAATACCAAGGCGAGTAAGATGCGCGTCTGGAAATAGGTGGTGGTATTCGCGCTTGGCTAGGTTGCCTCGGCTAATTCCGCTTCCATCGGCAAGATCCAGTCCTCCTTGCTTTAAAGCCAAGGCAAGAATGGCCCTGGCAACACGATCCTTGTTCTTAGGCCAGCCTGCCAGAACTAACTCCTGCAAGTGCGGAATCGGGTGCTGCTCATCGTTTAAAATGCTCGGGATGGATTCCCCTGACCCGGATACAAGGGGTTTTAATTCGTTACAATCAGCTAATGACCTAGAGCTGGTGGACTTTTCATAACGGTTCGAGAAAAATGCGCGCCAAAGGTACTTCCGCAAGATGTTGCGTGCCCGTCCTTCACCATCCAAACCTTGTGGCGCCACCGCCCACAGAGCTACGAGGACTGGAATAACCACGTCTGTCGGCAGACGAGCCGCATCAAAGACTCGTTCCTCTTCAAGAAAATTGGCAGTGCGTGACACCCCTAAGAGAAATACATCCCAGTTTTCAAGGAGTTTATTGCCGAAGTTTTTTGACATGTAGGTTCCATTGGTTGGAATGCGTTCTTGCATAAGCGCGCCGGCATACAGCGTCAAATTTTCTAGCGGATAGTATTCTGCAATCGTAGGACATTTCTTACGAGTGTCGGCGACAAGATCATGGAGCGAAGTGCCCATATCCGCTTCCACTTGAGCGACGACGATGTCATAAATGGAAAGGGGAGCGGCGGACGTGTTCATCTTGATAAAGACGTCCAAGGCTGTATCCTTCTTCGTCGTAACTGGAAGTGACAAGTACGGAAGATTAAACGCTGCGAACTTCCCGCGAATAATAGAAATTTTGTCTGTTATCTCGTCGCGCTCGTCTCGATCTGAAATGGCTACCTTGGCCCAATCCCGCAATTGTTGTGTACCGGCTTCGCCGGGTGCACAGAGGTTCAGGGGAACCATCCGTCGCTCCCACTGCTTCTGGGGTTGATTAGCCCACATGGGGCGCAACTCAGTGTCGCCATTCCTTTTCCAACGGGCAATGGAATCCACGTAATACGGCATGCCGGTTTCTTCATCGGGAGACAGATAAAGGAAATAGGTTCGGTCATCGTAGTTGTTATGTAATCCCCGCCATAACGCGGTCAGTCTTTGCTGCCCATCTAAAAGATTCTCAGTGACTCGTTCCGAAGTTGCCGGTGCGCCCTTTAACGTGCGGGTAAGGAATGGCTTATCGCTTCCAATTTCGAGCACTAGTAGGGCTCCAATCGGTAACTCCTGGAGGATTGTATTGAACAGCTGTGTAATGTTGGCATATCCCCATGCCTCGAAACGCTGGAAACGCGGCAGGGCGATCTGCTGGGTGCGTATTCGAGTAAACCAATCGGGCAATGGCCGATTACGTGCTTCAATTGACATGATAAACCTTTCTACTTGTATACATTTTTGGATAAAATTGCCTTAATCTATCTCAGTCTTGAAGAGTGGATGTGATCGTTAATGGAATCCCCATAGCCCTCATTGTCCAATGTTTTGCCGACTTTTAAATTCTTTGCAAAGCCCGCTTGGCCTGGCATTATCCGGAAACGAAAACGTCAGGTCCCACCTCAATCAACTTCTTTTTAATTCAGACATCGACTAATTCTTTTTCGGGAAGAGGGAGGTTCTGACTTGGAGTAAGATCAAGCCAGCGAAGGATGTTCAAGTTCCGGATGGTGACTGCGATGTCTTCTTCTTTTAAAGGAGGACGTCGTTTTTGCTTCCATTTCATGACGGCTTCCAGGACGTCGAGTTCTGAGGGCTTTGGTTTTCCTCGATCCATGAGTTCTTGCGCAGCGTAATGAACCGTTGCCGCTACTTCAGCTTGATTTGTATCCATGCGCAAGAACAGGTCAGCGATTTTTTCAATTTTCTCTTCCCACTGCTTAATTTGTTCTTGAAATACTTCAATGGCATCTTGGTAGGTCGGCCCCGGTTTGATGGAAAACATTCGCCCTAATCGTTTCTCCTGAATCAAGCCGTGATTCACCAAACGTGTCATTAAACTTTTCAGTTCTCCTGCAAAGGGGCCATAACTGCTTCGACCATATCTCAGACCAGTTGGAATACTTTTGGCCGTCGCAAAATATGCGATTTTTTGAAACATCGTTCTTCCAACTGGCCAGTGAAATTGTTCACGATCAATTCGTGCAAGAATTTCCACAAACGCGACCCACGCCGGATTTATTTTTGAGGGTTCTTGGGAAAGGCTTCTTGCCGATTCGCCATTTACAGGGTTATTTAAAAAGGTCTCATCTAATTCGATTTCGGGTGTTCCATAGGGAGCATAGAGGTCTATGGGAATATTTAATCGATTGAGATGCCGATAGAGGGTGGGACCTACTACCCGCCATTCAAGTTGGCCTTGACCGCATCCTAATGGAGGAACGGCCAATGAGGTGATCCCCCATTCCTGGTAGTGCTTTTCTAAGTATTCCAATCCTTTTATGATGTCCGAGAGTCGAGAAACAGATCGCCAGTGATCTTTGGTTGGAAAGTTAAGAATCCATGGGGTTAGCAATTGACGAAATAGATAGGGCTGGCCTAGCTTAACTTCCTTTCGGTTGCAACGCTCCACATAGTCTTTATACATTTCAGGAAATCTATTCTTGAATTCCAGTGCAATTCCTTTCCCCATCACCCCGACACAATTAACCGTGTTGATCAAGGTATGTGCTTCCGAGTCGAAGAGGTTGCCCAGTCGGACTATTAATTTAGTTTGGCCCATTTAATTATTTCCCTATTTGAAAAAGAGCGCCTTGTTCACCTCTGCAGAAATGGATGAACTCATTTCGCTCACTTTGGTTAGCAATTCAGCTTCGGAAACATACACACCCAAGATATAATGTGGACCCACACAGTCTGGCACCAGCACTTCCGCACATTTAATTGACTTATGCCTCCATTCGTCAATTTGGTCGTAAGGGTTGGTCCAGTTATCTGCGAATACTAAAATTTTGTCAACCAAATGTAAGGCGTCGGGGGCCGAGCCGAAGCGAGCATAGTTGCTGGAGGCATTTTGGTCTGAGATAACGGTTCCTGGTATATCCAAAACGGATGGACTCACACGAATTACACAGATCTCCCTATGATATGATTGGCGTTTATACATCATGGGATTTCTTGCACAGATGTATAAGTTGACATAATCATGGAGAGGCCTAGTTCCTGGGACAACTTTGATTTCCCTTCTGTCTTGAATTTCCCTCATAGCTACGGATTCATGAGGAATGCTTGCCGCTCGTTTATGTGACAAAATGCCGTTTTCCAAGATGGAGATAAGGTTGGCAATGGGAGTGATATAGTGCAATTCTCTAAGATCTTCTCTCTTCATGCTGGACCTGTGGCTCTTTCCAGCAATTCGCCAAAATTATAGTTCACGCTGGTCACGCCGAAGTCTGGTTCGCGATTAAACGGTTGGCGCAGATAGTGGACGTGGTGTGAATCACCATCAAGAAATTCGACGATCGCCAGGATGAAGTCCTCTGGTTTGTTGAGCGAGTAAAGGATTTCGTTTTTAGTCACGGTTATGGTGTGCGCCCCTGACACCCGGCCCTTGACCTCGATAAATCGCAGCTTCCCAGTGCCAGGGACGCGGCTCTCGATGTCATAGCCCAGCTTGTCGAACTCGCGGTCGGTCGGGTCAAATCCGAGCCCCCGCTCAATTTCCATGATTATTTGCCGTGCTCGCGCGGCGGCTACCTGGGTATCAATTGGAGATGCGGAAGTTGCCGACGGGCGACCGGCCATCTTGGCGAGTAGCCCCATTGGGACAACGACCACTCCTCCGAGTACCACTGGGGGGAGGGCGGAGACTTTGGCTTCCATATCGAGTTGTTCCATGCGCTTCAGGAGGCGACCCTGTAGCGCATCTGCTCGACGCCGTGCCTCTTGCGAATTGAGCCGAGCATTGAGGTTGCCTGCTTGCTCCTGGAGTTTTAACTGTTCAGCGCGATGGTCCCAGTAGCTGATCTCCTTCGTCAGGCGCTCTTTCACCGCTGCTCGGGTCTTGTCGAGCCACTCCACACGACGGGAACGCACTTCCTGTAAGTGCTCGGGTACCACGTTCGTGATGGCGTGTTCCTGAGCCTTTTGTTCCAGTTCGCGTGTGATCCAGCCGCACTCAGGGCGGGCCAGGATCGTTGCTCCGTCAGGCTCGGCGGTTGCCAGGGGTCTGTAGTCCAAATAAGGAGCATAGCCCAGATGGCGTGCGTTGCCTGCCGCATCGAGTTCCACATACAGCATGCGTTTGGAGATGACGCGCCGCTCCCCCGTGCGAGTGCTACTGGCGTCTTGAATAGCGTGATCGAGATAGAAGAGCACGCGTGGCTGATCGCTGGAGTCGCGTTCGTCCACCAATACCGAACCACGGCGCATGAGATCTCGATGGCGCTCCAGTGTGAGGTCGATGGCGGCATCCAGCAGTGGGTGGCCCGGGCAGACAAAGGCCGCAAGGGGCTGCCCTTGTGGGGCGATGAGAGCCTTTTCAAACGCGATGCGTTCGTACCGTGGAAGGACCGGTTCGCCGATGCCGATCAGCCGGTCGCGATTGCGCACAGGGGCTGGAACATGTGTGACTTCATACCGCCGTGGCTCTCGCTGCTTCGCTGTGCCACCCAATCGTTGAAAGGCCTCAAGAAAAAAGGACTCGATGTAGTGTGGCTGCAATCTCCGCGCTTCGGCCCGTTCCATATCCTCCCGCACACGCTGTACGCGGCTCGCATCCATAGCGTCATGAGCGAGCGCCCGCTCCTCCAAAAGATCTTGCAATTGGGACTTGTCGAACGCGTTGGCAACCTCTCTAGTAAGCCGGGCCTGGACCTCTGGACGCTCACCATACCGGATTGCCTCAATGAGGAGATCTCGGAGTGGTTTCCCTTCGAACTGCATCTTCCCTAGTACGTCAAACACTTGACCGCCGAGTGCCTTCCGTGCCTCGTCGAGCTTTTCCAGTAATCTCAGGTAGACATCGCCTTCGCGCGTCTCCTCCGCGACCAGATTCCAAAGGTGGCAGACCTCGGTTTGTCCGATGCGGTGGATGCGCCCAAATCGCTGTTCGAGACGGTTGGGGTTCCACGGCAAGTCATAGTTGACCATGAGGTGGGCTCGCTGCAGATTAATACCTTCGCCCGCCGCATCTGTCGCGAGGAGTACCTGCACCTCGGGGTCATGCTTAAAGGCTTCCTGTGCCTTCATGCGCTCCTCGCGTCCCATGCCACCGTGAATTATGACGATGGCTTGCCGACGGCCGAGAAGCGTGGTGATGCGGCTCTCTAAATAGTTTAGCGTGTCGCGGTGCTCGGTGAAGAGCACGAGTTTTTGCTGGGGCGATGGAGTGGGTCGCGGCACGCTACTGGCCCCATAGGTGGGCGTCTCTTCCGCGACATGATTCGCAATTGTTGCAGGCGTGAAGATTTCCCCAAGCAGTTTGGCGAGTTCGCGCCACTTCCGATCTTCACCGCTGCGGCGGACCGCAAGGGCCAGCGTCTCCAGGTGTTGGAGCGTTGCGATTTCTGCTTTCAGTTCCTCAATACTGCGTGCGGCTGTGGCTTGGTCGAGAATTTCTTCCTCGGCCGCTTCGACTTCGATGTCGGGTGCTTCTTCCAGGTCTTCTACATCATCCTCATCGAGTGCAGGACCATGGGCCACCATGGCCGTTACGGCGGCTCCGCGATGGAGCAATTCCATCTCGCGCAAGCGTTTCTCTAGCCGCTCACGGCGACGGCGTAAGGATTGGTAGATGGCTTCTGGAGAGGAAGCAAGCCGTCGTTGGAGGATGGTCAGCGCGAAGCCAACGGTGCCAGCGCGCTTGTCGTTCTGTAGCGCCTCGGCTCGGTTAAACTCCTCGCGAACGTAGCTGGTGACTTCTTTATATAGCTGTGCTTCGCCCTCGGAGAGTTTGTATGGGACGGTATAGGCGATCCGCTCGGGAAATAGCGGTGTCGAGTCGAACTTGAGTAAGCTTTCTTTGACCATCCGACGCATGAGATCCGATACATCCACTGCATGGACGCCGTCGCGAAAACGCCCCTCGAAACGGTCCCCGTCCAACAAGGCCATGAAGAGCTGGAAGTCCTCGTCCTTGCCGTTGTGCGGCGTGGCCGTCATCAAGAGAAAGTGGCGCGTGAGCGTGGAGAGTAACTGGCCGAGCCTGTATCGCTTGGTGTACTTAATCTCCCCGCCAAAGACGGTCGCCGACATCTTATGCGCCTCGTCGCACACGATGAGGTCCCAATGACAGTCTGGGGCCGCAAGCTTCGCCTGCACGTCTTCGTTTCGGGACAGCTTATCGAGTCTGGCGATGACCAAATTCGTTTCGAGGAACCAATTGCCCGTGCGGGCGGCTTCGAGCTTATCGTTCGTCAAGATCTCAAAAGGGAGATGAAAACGCCGGTAAAGTTCGTCCTGCCATTGCTCGGCGAGGCTGCCTGGGCAAACCACTAAGCAGCGATGCAGATCGCCACGCACGATCATCTCTTTCATCAAAAGCCCAGCCATGATCGTTTTGCCAGCGCCTGGATCATCGGCCAGCAAGAAACGTAGCGGTTGCCGAGGAAGCATGGCCTCGTAGACGGCAGTGATCTGGTGGGGTAGAGGATCGACGAGTGAAGTGTGGACGGCTAGAACTGGATCAAATAGATGGGCGAGGCGGATGCGGTGGGCTTCCGACACAAGCCGGAACAGACTGCCATCCCCATCGAAACTCCAAGGACGTCCCTGCTCGACGACTTCAATGCGTGGCTCATCATGCCGGTAGAGCAATTCGTTGGCGACTTTCCCAGCAGGAGTTTTATAGGTCAGTTCCAGGGCTTCCGACCCAAACCATTGCACGTTCACGACTGTGACCAGGCTATCTGGCAGAATGCCTTTTACTGATGTCCCTGGGGTGAGATCTTCAAGTTTGCTCATTCTGTTTGGGTCCGCTAGGTCTGAACGATAGATAAGGAATTAGGAAAATAGCTCTTAAGGCTATTAATATCAATAAAACAAGTATTCACCTTCCCTATTCTTTCGAGATAGGGTGCGAGGCCGATCTTCTTTAAGGGGAATCGGCCTCAGTGTTTTTAAGTCTGAGTTGGGTTTTTTGGGCGGACCCAATCCACATTCACCAACGCCAAATTGCCCGTGACGCTATGACTGCGGACAACCAGCCATCCGTTTTCCGGAGGTAAGGCAATTTCTCACGTGCATTGGCCAAAAAGTGGAGACTCCCAAACAATTTCTGCACCAGGAATGAGATCAGCCAAAACGGGAGGGGCAACAACCCGAACCTTCCCGGCAGCCCTTTCTAGAAGTTTGAAGGCCAGTTCCTCCGGGAGATTGACCGATTGGCCTGGTTCAACTGTGAGTTCTTTCCCAGGCAATTTCACCTGTAAAGCGATTAAAGCTTCAATTAACAAGATCAATCACCTCCGGCTTATTCAAATTTAACTCTCCTTGGTCAGAAACACTTGAAACACTGGAAACACCAGTTCCATTTGAAGATTGAGGCGCTGTTGCTGAGCAAGTTGTCAGTGTTTTAGGTGTTTGGGGTGTTTTGTCCGCACTTCCTTGATGGGGCTCCAAGCGGTAAGCGTTGTTTCCTGTTAAGGCACGCTCGGCTGAGCGAATATAGAACCGGCGGAACAGGCGGTCCCGTCGATCTGCCAGGGCATGGCCCAAGCGCTGTTGGGCGGCTAAGGTGCTCCGACCACCCCATAGCGTTAGGAGCAGCGACCGTTCCTTGGCGACCTCAAAGAGATCTTTCGCCGTCACTGCCAGGGTGCCGTATCGCTCATACCAGGCGGCGCAGAACGCCTCCCAGGCCTGAGTGTCCTGGTCTGCTTCCGTATGAACCCATTGGCGGTCACCCAAGAATCCTGGAACCCCACAGACCTGAAGGATGCCCCCCAACACTTGAGTCCACTGCTCAAACCGTCCGAGGGTTGCCACCCCCGGCGGCCTGCCCGCGTCAATCCAAGCTTGGATCAGAGAAAGACAGGCACTCACCAATTCTGAACGATGTTCCTGGACCCATTCCACCAGATTGGGGTGGCGGAATCCGGTCCGCTGCTCCGGTTGTTCCAACTTGGAGTCCAGCCGAATGGTCACCACCCTGCGGGCCAATTCGTCGGAAAGTTCCACATTATTCCCGGTTGCCATCCACACTGCGTTGTTGGGGGCACAGACCATTTCCGATTGCCCTAGCCGGCGTCCCTGCCACTCACTGGCTGTCAGCACCGCCGCCAGTGACGCTGATCGGATCGCAGTAACGTTGTCGAGTAAGATAAGGGATGTGCCACTCAGCAGCATGGCTGTAATGCGCTTTTCCGTTTCTTCCTCCTGTCCTGTGAGCGCCATTACGGGAGCTGGGACACCCAGTGTCACCAGTGCTGCCACATCAGCCAGAAGGCCTTTACCCGTTCCCCGGGTGGGCGCATGAATGAGATGAAGGGGGGTGGATCCCTGAATCATCTGACGCACAAAGGGAAGGAGGAGAAGAGCGACGATGTGGGCCTTGCTGGCATCCTCCACAAAAGGGAAATCCCCGAACAATTCCTCAAGGATGAGTTGTCGAGCTTGGTCAACTGGCATAGTTCCTCGCACGTCCTTCAGTTCGCGCAGGCTCAGGAAGAGGCCGTATTCAGGATCATAGCCGTCACGTGTTAGTAACCGCCCATCTGGCACAAACAAAGGCACCAGGCTGATCCCGTTCAACACGGGAAAGGGTGGAGTAAGGTGGGCTAGAATGTCAGCCACCACATCGCTGGGTGGTCGTGCAGGCTTATCCCCCTTCTCGGTCAACGCCATACAGTCAGCCACCCGATCTAACCTCCCTTTAAGTGTGACGATGGTCAGCGTCTCGGCAGCTAGTACGGGTTCGGTCTGCATGCGCACAAGAATCGACCCCCGGCGGAAGATGATCGGTGGATCGTTGGCTTTCTGAAGGGCATCGAGCGCGTCATCTACGATCTCACGAAGGAAGCGACCATTCACTTGAATCGTTGGCCGGCCCCTCTTTGGCTGCTCCTCTGTCGGCAGCAGCTCTTTTAACTGATCCGTGGCAAGTGCGAGCAGGTCGTCTACCGTGTGGCCCTGTACTAGGTAATCATCTACACCGAGCTTCGCCCCAGTTTCCCCTCCAGGGAGGTAAATGTACTGGACCCGTGCGCCGCGGTGGGTCAGGAAGCCGCTGATCCTCACCAAGGCTTGATAGACTCCCCGCTTCACCATGACATCCGAGTCGAAGGCGAGGTAGACGAGCCGTCCGCTAAGCGCGATGGATTCCCAATCGGGCAATGCGGTCTTCCCACCATGTTCGTTGGTCCCGCGCCAGTTCCACACTCCGAGTAAGGCAATGGCACAGCATCCGTGGGAGACGAGACAGTCTCCCTTTTTGATGCCCTCCGTAATCCATAAAGGGATGTTGGGGTCTTGAAGTTGGTGACGAATAGAGGGATGGCAATCGAGTGCCATTACGCTTCTTGCGAGAGTTTCATATTTTATGGGTTTACCCTCTTTAATGCGAGGTGAATCTGGGCGGGCCTGATATAGGGCAATTTTCCCCTGCAGGTTATATATGGGGATGAGTAAAGCTGGTACAAGGCACTGCGCGTCTTTAAATCCGAGATTTTTTACATAAGATTTTTTCGTGATTGTGCGATAGCCTCTAGACTGGATTAGGTTTGGCAGAATGCCACTTTCTTTTGCCAGCATGTCCCAATGGTGGGGGGCCAAGGCGTCAGGTTTCTCTGAATTGTTGGAGGGTGGAAGCGCCGCTGAACCGCTTTTCGGTTCTTCCGTCTTCCGATGCCCCTGAGTTCCATTGACGTTGGACATGGCATTCTTGGGATTGCTCATTCTGGCGTTCCTTCCCTGGCGCTCGAATCCCCGTGTGGTGGGTTGTTGGCCTGGTGTTCCCATTCCGTCAAGACCGCGAAAAATTCGGCGGTATTGGCGGTTATTTCTTGCAAATCCTCACTGGTGAGCGGTGCAGGATACTGGCCCTTCCAGCACGCTGCGGTCTTTGCCAGAAATTCTTGGGACACCCGTTTTGACACGATGGTGATCCGATAAAAAAAGGCCCTCTTTGGAGGAAGCTTTGGGAAGGAATTCTCCTCGGAGGGCCCCCCATCCAATGGCTTGGATGAGTTATTTGTAATCTGGTTTTTTCCCAAAGCTTTTTATGCTTCAGGCTCAGTCTGGCAAGGTTGGGGTGGGCTAATCACAATCGAGAAAAGTCGAAATTTGTCAAAATAACAACAGTTTGTGGGTATTCGAAGGGTGGATGAAAATAGTTGAATTGAAAAATTAAGGATTAAAGTATTTATTCCAGCGGTCTCGGGCTCGATGCCACTTATCCTCCCAGAGTTCCGGGTAACGGAGATGAATAAAATGTGAGGTTTTGATGAAAACTTCGTCCGGCATGATGGGATGTTTTCCGGTATCTAAATCTTTCTTTCTTCTTGGGATAACTGGAAGAATTAGTTTAACCAAAGGAATAAACACCCAGGTCCAAATATATTGCTGTGAGATTCGTTGGGTGTTTTTCTCAATCCCAAATTGTTCCAACCATCTCATTTCCCATTCCCATGAAGTGGGTTCTTCCTCATCCTCGCCTGTGGGGCCTTTTAAGGGCATACGTGGATTTATTCGGATTTTCTGTTTATACGACCGAATCGATTGGGATAAATCCTCACGAAGGTGTTTCATGAAATTGCGTAGTTCTCTTCCGTTCTGAACTAATTCTTCCGGCAGGAATGTGAGGTTGAGTAAGAGGTCTTTTTTAAGTCCCTGCTCGACGAGGGTCGAGACCGCTTGCTTACAGTCCTTATTACGCTCGGCTTTCCTATGGTCCATGTCTCGTAAGAACCAAGCCAACAGGAGCCATTCATGGAAGCTGGCTGGATCATCTGTCTTGGGAATGAGAGATAATATTTGTCCTGGTATCCCAGGGTTTCTATCAACCGTTTTGTTCTTTTGCAGCCGGATTGCCCCACGGTGGGTGTTGAGGGTAAATAAGGAAGGACCTTTCGGGCGATTTTGGAGGTACCGCTTCCGTATCGTGGGGGGCAACCGTTTTTCTAAGTCGATTTTGGTTTTCCCCTGGCGTAAATACTCTACAAACACCCGAAACGTCCGACCTTTGGCACCACATTGCTCACAAAACTTGGGAAACGGGTGCTGGTCGCAGCGATCCACTCTTCTAGCAACGCCCGCAATGGCGGTGAGTTGATCATAGGGCTATTTTGGTCTGTGGAAAAAATTGGAGAGTGGATACTGCCCCTCCTAAACTTTTCGGACAGCCAATCTCAGCTTGATGACATGCAAATTGCTCAGATTTAATCTAAACTAGAACCGTAAAAAAACCGGGTTGGTGCTAAGTGGGATAGATTAACTAATTTGGCCACGCAAAAGAATTGTGAATCCTGTTTTGATGGTAGGCCAAAATTAACTGAAGTAGGAAAAACAGGTTGGTAACGTCTCCGGAAAAGATGCGGCTCCTGCGGACCCTGGCTTTCTCACAGGGACGAGGCCTGCAATTTGTGCGGCCCCTTCCCCTTGGGGAAGTGCCAGATGAGGTGTGGGAGGAGCAGCATCACTCAGGAATTGCCTGGTGGCGGGATTCCGTGCCTATTTTTGGGGAGGCACTTCGTGGCAGGTCCAGCAATGAAATTGATTCCTTTTCTCTTCAAGGAAGACTCGTTCGAGCTCTCTCGTACGGAATTGATGGGGTGATTTTTCCAACTTTTAAACGGGCTGGTACACAGTTTATCCCGACCTCTGCTACGCAGGGCCGATTTAATCTCTCCAGTGGGCCTGGCACTAAATTTCAACCCGCGCTTATGACGTCGAAGCATTTGAAACGTGTGACAGGATATTTAGGCGAGACGTTACAAGCAGCCCCGTACGATGACCAATGGTATATGGGGTTAGCTTCCCACATGGTGGTACGGATGCTCCACGATGATCCAGCCTTTCAGAACTGGCGACAATATTTGAAGCGCTCCATGGCCTTTTATGCGGGAGAAACGGGGATGGCGGGGAATACCCGGCTCATTGACGTCTCGCATAGGGGGCATCTTGGGGTGGGCGAAATGATTGTGTTTGGCAATGATCCCATGGGGATGCTGGAAGGAGAAGCCCCTGCCCTCCTTGAATTACCCTCGTCAAAACATCAATTACCTTCTTGGAGGTGGACAGGTCTTTTGGGATTTGTGGAACTTGTTGCAGACCCTTCGGGGCACAGTCCAATTGTCGTCGTCCCTGGCGGATCATATGATTAGAAAATCATCCTTTCTCATTGTATAAATGCGCACAGCTCGACAGGAAAATAATGACCTGGAATGAATGCCAACTCGACATTGCTCGGTGTCGGGAGTGCTGTACTCGGTGGCCAAAAGAAGTCAGGCGTCCCTTGCAATTAGGTGAAATTCCAACGCCTCCCTCCCAGGTTTCCGTGCTGTTCGTGGGGGTTGCGCCCACACCTGATGAGGGTCCTTCCCAGGGGGGACATTTTTATACCTCTACTCGGGATCTCTTGCGGCGAGGCTTGTTTGCGTTACTAGAGGAAAAATATGCGTGTTCATTGAACTCCCTCGACCTTCAGGAGGGGAATGAGGCTTTTCATAATATGGGGTTTTTCTTTGTCCATACGGCCAAAGTTCGCCCCATTTCCAAGCCGGCTCCCCCACAGCCTCTCCTTCAATACTGCGCCCAACGCCACCTTTGCGCGGAAATTAGTTTTCTTCATCCCCAGGCCATTTGCTTTTTGGGAAAGACGAATCTCTCAAGAGTGGTAAAAGATTTATTTGACCATCCAATTGGACTCCGACCGCAACAAGCGATTCTGGGCGAATGGACGGGTCCGGTGGTGATGGCCCTTCAACCACGGCGTGGGTGGGAAAAGTCTACGCGGGAAACGCTGAACCAAGTCTTGCCAGCCAAACTCTCTTTTTCTGAACCATAAACGGAGCCGTTGAATCTCAGATCCCCAAGACCATGGAAAAACTCACCATCCATTATCAAGGGTATTATGACCGGCTCCACCGAGCCGAGTCTTGGCTGGAACGGGCCCAAACGATTGACGATTGGGAGGATCAAAGTGGTCCCTTCATTTTTTACTGGATTGCCTTGAATGCCTTGTACGGGCGAGATAAGCGATCCCGCTTGTCGGAAGATGACGATTTGGCCTGGTTTCTCGATCGCATCTGTCACCTTGATCAGGCTGAGCGAGGCATTTTAGCCGCACTTAAAGCCTTCAAACTCAAGGCCGACCGTCTCTTAGCTGACCAATTTCTTGTGGAGGGCTATTGGCACGAAGGAAACAGCTCCAAGGTCAAACGCGGTATTCAGGAGGAGCAGTTAAAGGCCCAGCAAGCGTGGGACAAGGGGAAATCGGATCAGTATTTGACGATCTTATTTCGACGCCTTCGAGTCCTTCGCAATCAGATCTTTCATGGCTGTTCGACAGATCGAAGAAGTCTCAATAAAACCTCCCTCCAACCCGCTGTGGAATTGCTGGAGGCACTGGTGCCACAGTTTGTAGCTACCCTGAGAAAACATGGCAAGGATACCGATTGGCCCCCTGTTCCCTATCCTCGCAAAGGATCTCCCCTCCACCCGAGATAGGAGAATAGAGCTGTTGTGACAACCAGGATCGTGCCAAAAGCCAACCCAAACGGTATACTTCTTTACGAGCTCCTTCGTTTCATTTGGAAGGATATCATGTGGCCAACCCCCCCTTTCCCATGGGTGAAACAGGCGATCACTTATGACCAATAAACAAGAGCGATTTGTGCAAGAGTATCTGATTGATCTAAATGCCACCCAGGCGGCCATTAGGGCGGGTTATGGACCAGATTCAGCAGAAGTTACAGGGTCCAGATTGCTAAGAAATGTTAAGGTTCAGAAGGCCGTTCAACAAGCTAAAAAGCGTTTGGAGGAACGAGCCCAAATCAAAGTTGACCAGGTCATTGAGGAATTCCGACGCATTGCCTTTGCCAATATTGGAGACGTGGTTACATGGAATTCTAAAGGCGAGTTGGCTATTCGGCCACTTTCAGAGATCCCCCCAGAAACTCTTGCAGGGGTCGACAAAATTTTCTTTGAGGAGATAACGAATAAACGGGGAGAGGTACGCAGAACCCTTCATGTGCGAATGGGTCCTAAACTCCGTGCTCTTGCCAAACTGGGTGAGCATTTAGGATTTGTTAATTGATCAAAGTAAACGAGACCCAGCCACGAAACTTCCCTACACAAAGAAATCTTATTTGTCCATAAATAAATCCCGGCTTAAATCGGGTAAGGCTGCAGTCATAGACATAGAAGAGCCCAAGTTTGTTTGTCCAAGTGCAACTTATAACCCACCAGTACTGACTCACCAAAACCACCAAAAAGAGCCTGGCTCCGGGGTCGGGCTTTTGTATGAGCAGCCTACCCTTCTCCTTCCGGGGGATAGGCACCAGCAGGTTAATTTGATTGACTACAAAGTAACGGGCATCTCACCCGTTATCACAGCACTCCTTTGGACGGAGAAGGCTGGGAGCAATCCCGGCCTTTTTCGTGTTAGTCCCTTCCTTTCTTCACTTCCCTTTATTCATCGAATTTTGTAGGGTTAACCCTGTGCTATCCCAAATTTTCTGGAATAGCCGCTGCCGCTGAACAACGCACCCTGAAGGATCTCTTGATAGGATTGATCGAAGGAAAGATTCAGGAGTTGACGAAGAAATGGTTGTTACCGAAGGGGAGGGGGCAGACTGCCCCCTATTCCTAGAAAGGGAAATCAACCGGGAGTTTTGGAGTGTTTGTTTCGATGATAATTCATAATAAAAAAAATAACTTATTCCCTTGGCAGGGGGGATGAGATATAACTTTTGACTTCTTAGAGATCTTTTTTGCTTCACTCCCGGTTGGTCCTCCCTTTTTGTGGTGACCATAAACTAGAGCATGAGATTCGTTTTCAGGCTTAGGGTCTTTAATCACCTTACATCCAACTTCTCTTGCAATTCCCGCTGTAAATTCTGCAATTACCTTTTCACCAGAACCTCTTTGGAAAGTTTCCTCTAGAGTCGTTAAAGAAGAGATATCCACTGAAAGAGGATCATCCACATCCTGAAAATTACCGGTCCAGGGACGGAGTTCTCCCGTATTTTCATCTATAGATGTATGTCTTGGAAGTATTAAACGCCAAAGCTTTTCCTCATTCGCAATAGTCAAGTCGTCCGAAACATCATTAAACAACATTCTTCTTTTTGAGTTTAGTCTGTATTTTCAGAAATCCATAACATCATTTCTGATAACTGGTGGGTGTTTGAAGGTAAATCACCTTCTTCTATGGGTAAATCATTTTCAACCTTTAAATATTCAACGCTTCCATCCAAAAGGATTAAAAGGCTTAATTCCCTTCCATTTACAATCCAATTTAATTGAACCCCTCCACCAGAAATTGGCATTATTGTTGGCGAAAAATAACCTCCTTCAACAGAAAATGATAATAGTCTCTTGGCAGTATCTAAGACATTCTCTGGTGGCGGTGGACTTTGGTAAGAATCCCAATTAGGGGGCAATGTTTTTAGTTCAAAAATCGTTTTTAATCCCTCAATATAGGAAGAAGGCCAATCAAAAAGATCAACGACATGCTCCATCTGCACCTCATTACAAATTACTTGATTATCCTGGGTGCTAAGGTCTTGCAATTCTTTATTTGAAACTGTGCTGTCAACAAATATAGCCATTATTGAGTCCTCCCCCATAATTCATGCATTGTTGTTGTGGTTAATTGAGTAAATCCCTGGACAATCCATTCGTGGCCGAGACCAAACCATTCACATATTTTCTCCAACTCGGAAGACCCCGGATTCCCTCGTGCAGTTAAATTCAATTGAAGTACCTCTTTCCCATCCCTAAAGCGTACTTTTGGATCTAAAGAAACATAAAGTCTCCCTTTCTCCTCTGGCATACGGTAACGAATGGAAAAATTTACGGATTCGGGGGTTGTAAGTGGTCCTGGTGATACAAGATCTGACCAAAAGGATAAAACTTTAGATATGTTTCCAATATTTTCAATTTCTCTTTTTAATTCAAAATGATTTACATATGTCATCTCACACTGAACTATTTCTGGCGAACCAATTTCCTCTGACTTGAGGAATTCACAAAACTTTTCCCATTCAGCTATGAATTTCGGTTGGATTTTGTGGTAGTGAGGGTACCTTTCTTCTCCCGTCTGTTGCCGCCAATTTATAATAAAACGATCATTTTGAACCTGAATAAGTTGATTCTCTGTCACATCCTTGAACCAACATCGTAAAACAGGAATACCCTGAACAATTGAAAACGTCGGCCCCTTCTTGGGATTTTTTTCTCTTTCAAATCCTTCAATGACTGAAGCTAGGGGAGGCTTTACTTCGAATTTTGGGTATTCAGAGCGAATCTTTTCCCAAAAAAGCCCAAAATGAGGGATTAAGAAGGTATTTAATGGCTTGAATTGAACTCCGAGAACAGTCTCGATTACCGGAGGTGCCTGATAATCGGGAAGGGTCCTTTTTTCTTCCGTCATACTTTTTAAAGAAGAAAACTAAACCGAGGGAAATCAATAGGAAGATTTAACAGAAAAGGGAAAACAACTCCTCATATAATGCTTCCTTACCATTAAAAAAGTCAAGGGAAACAAGATTTTCCATTCCCTACTGAATCATATTTTAAGTTTCAAAACCTGTTCTTATCCAAGAGGGACGAAATACTTTCCTCGGTCACACCAAGCCGAAGGGAGCCCCCCGACAATATGGGCACGTCTGCAGGAGAGGAATGGTCTCGGGCATCGTTCCGGCTTTGTCAACTTAACGGCATGCGGTCGAAAGAGAGCCGCTAGGCAGAGTTATAACGTCACAACTCATGCACACACGACTTCCCTCCAAACTTGGAACGCCTGAGTCCGCAAGAGCCGATAGTTGACCGCCTGCAGGAAGGGGCGGCCAAGACGAAACAAATTTTGTGTAAGTCCGTGCAGTGTGAGAAACCGCTGTGCTTGAGTGGATGAGGAAAATCCGCGCATGGCCCGTTCACGTTGTCGAGTGGGTTGGTGAGACACTTCCGCTCGATTGTTCGCATAGACGTGATTGAGGTGAGGCACCGTCGGCATGAGCGTGCGATGTGCCGCATCATAACTTCGCAGTTTGTCAGTCACCAACCATCGCGGTTCACGGCCTTGCCCTTTGATCAAGCGACGGAAGAAGCGCACCGCCGCCTTCTTGTTGCGTTGCCGCTGCACCAGGATATCAATCGTATCACCGTCTTGGTCCACGGCTCGCCACAGATACTGCTGTTCGCCTTGAATGGACACAAACACTTCATCAAGATGCCAGGCATCTCCCAAGCGACCTTGTCGTTTCTTGAGCTTGCGAGCATAGGCCGGGCCAAACTTCTGGCACCATTGCCGCACGGTTTCATAGGTGACGGTGATGCCTTGTTCGGCAAGGAGTTCTTCCACCTCACGGAAGCTGAGGCAAAAGCATGGTAGAGCCAGATTGCATGGCTGATAATTTCGGAGGGGAAACGGTGTCGTTGGTAGCTGGGTGTTGTGGTGTTCATCACGCCAGTCTGTCAAACGTGAATTAAGTTGACAATACCAATGGATGCCCTGGTTAGGTAGTGATTAGATCGAGCCCAATTCCGGTAGAATTCTCTGTCCAAAAAGTTCGATAATCGTCCATCCACTCACCCCATTCATTTCATTTCGACCTTTATATCGTTTTTTCATAAAGTACAAGTACCCCTCAGCTTGCTGAGGGGAGAGTTAGATTTCACGTTGTACAAATCCACCTTCACCTGTATAGAGACAAGGCCTTCGTCTTCTTTCATCCTTCTCCTTTTTTTATATAGATAACTCCTAAAACTCCCGCCATTAATGAGGCATCAAAAGAGCTGAGACGGCTAGTGACTGGTCACATAAGAGACGGAGAAGTCGAAGTCTTCTTGGCCGGAAGAGGTTGAGGAGATCGAAAAGTGAGTTTTCAAGCATTCGGCACGGATTTGCTCTCACCTAGCTGTCTTTAGGGAAAGAGTGGCTTTAACGTATATCCCCGTTTCTCAGTACAGTCTCCTTTCTTACCAAAGACGCAGCATTCTCTCCACTTTGCCATAAAGTTAGATCTACCCACGATTGTAGAAGCACCTATTCGTCAATGTGATTTTTAAAGAGGGGTCGGATGTCAAGACTTAATATCTCAGATGTTCCAACATGAAGCGATGAACCCTGAAATTTATTTGTTCCATTATTATGCAGGATGGTGTAGACTCCCGTCCGCCTTCCCAATTGGACAGAATTACAGTGGACCCAGGATATGTGTCATACCCCTAACGGCCTTTCCTGACATGCCTACCCGCTTCCCCCAGGCAATCACCCCACAATTATTTCAAGATCGAGGCTTTCCGACGCCGAATCGAGACGCGATGAAGGTGGATGGAAATGCCATTTGAACCAGAACAGCTCGAAAATGCGAAGAATCGAAAGACCGATCCGAAAAATAGGATCAAACCGAATGAGAAAGGACGCACGATGCGGAAATCTCACGTAAAGGTATTCCCTTTGGGGGCTATTGTTTTTGTCCTGATATTGCTGGGTGGAGTTTTTCCGTCCATGGCTCAGGCCCTTAGCCTCACCATCAATTTTGGGGGATCGGGGACTGGACGTGTTGAAGGAAGTGATGTGCCGGGGACAGGTCCCATTAACATTTTTACGAGTAACACTATAACCTATGCTCTTGTTGATCCCCCTTCTTCTGTCATTCTGACGGCAATTCCGACTGGTTTGGGGGCATCACAGTCAACTTTTGGTGGTTGGACAGGTTGTGCTTCAACATCGGGAACTCAATGCACCGTGGTTTTGAATGCTGACCAGACCGTGACCGTAGCCTTTAATCTGGTGCCGGCCAATGTTGACCTCACTATTAATTTTGGGGGCTCGGGGACGGGACGCGTTGATGGAAGTGATGTGCCGGGGACAGGTCCATTCTCCATTTTTGCTAGTCAAACCATAAGCTATGCTCTTGTTGATCCCCCTTCTTCTGTCATCCTGACAGCAACTCCGACTGGGCTTGGGGCATCACAGTCAACCTTTGGTGGTTGGACTGGTTGTGCTTCAACATCGGGAACGCAATGCACGGTGGTGATGAGTGCTAACCAGACCGTGGCCGTAACCTTTAATCCTGTCGTGCAACGGACATTGACGATCACGAAAGGCGGCACGGGCAGTGGCACGGTGACCAGTACGCCCGGCGGGATTTCCTGCGGGAGCGATTGCACAGAGAACTATGTCAATGGCACCAACGTGTCGCTGACCGCCGCCGCGGCAACCGGCTCGACCTTTGCCGGGTGGAGCGGCGGCATTTGTTCCGGCACCTCCACGTGCTCGGTCAGCATGACGGCCGCCCGCACCGTGACCGCCACCTTTACCTCCCTCCTACGGACATTGACGGTTACCAAAGCTGGCACGGGCAGTGGCACGGTGACCAGTACGCCCGGCGGGATCTCCTGCGGGAGCGATTGCACAGAGAACTATGCCAATGGCACCAACGTGTCGCTGACCGCCGCCGCGGCAACCGGCTCGACCTTTGCCGGGTGGAGCGGCGGCATTTGTTCCGGCACCTCCACGTGCTCGGTCAGCATGACGGCCGCCCGCACCGTGACCGCCACCTTTACCCAGAATACCCAGAATCAAGCGCCATCGGTGAATGCCGGGCCTTCCCAAACCATTACGCTGCCGAGTACCGCCACGCTGACCGGCACGGTGACCGATGACGGCCTGCCGACTACTCCGGGAGTTGTCACCACCCTCTGGAGTAAAGTGAGCGGGCTGGGGACAGTGACGTTTGCCAATGCCTCGGCGGCGAGTACGACCGCCAGTTTTAGTCAAGCGGGGACGTATGTGTTGCGTTTGACCGCAACGGATGGGGCTCTCTCTCGTAATTCGGACCTGACCATTACCGTGAACAATCTAGGTGTCACGACGTTGCGGAACGATCTTAATGCTGACGGAACATCAGATCTCCTATGGAGAAATACACAAAGCGGGATTGTGGTGGCCTGGCTGATGAACGATGCCGCCATTGCCTCCACCGGTGTTTTGGCTGGTGTCCCAATGAATTGGCAGATTATGGGGATGGGCGATGTGAATGCGGATGGCATGGCCGATGTGATTTGGCGTAATACGACCAATGGGGTCGTGGCGGTTTGGCTGATGGACGGATTGACCATTACCTCGGTTGGCTTTCCAGGGGCGGCTTCTCTGAGTTATGTCATCAAAGGCATAGGAGATGTGGATGGCAATGGCACTGCGGATCTTGTTTGGCGCGATACACTCACCGGTGCGGTGGCCATCTGGCTGATGAATGGACCCACGATTGCTTCTTCCGCCTTCCCTTCTGGCGTACCCTTGGAATGGGAGATCGCTGGGATGGGCGATGTGAATGCGGATGGTAAAGACGATGTGATATGGCGTAATACGACCAATGGGGTCGTGGCGGTTTGGTTGATGGACGGATTGACCATTACCTCGGTTGGCTTTCCAGGGGCGGCTTCTCTGAGTTATGTCATCAAGGAAATAGGAGATGTGGATGGCAATGGCACCGCGGATATCGTTTGGCACGATACACTCAGCGGTGCGGTGGCCATCTGGCTGATGAATGGGTCCACAATTGCCTTTGCCAGTTTTCCTGGCGGCGTGCCCCCGGAATGGGAGATGACCGGGATGGGTGATGTCAATGCAGATGGTAAGGCCGACCTCATTTGGCAGAATAGGGCGAGTGGCGCGGTGGCTCTGTGGCTAATGAACGGGGAGGACGTCCTGCGGACCGCGTTCCCGAGCGGCACCTCCACCGATTGGGAAATTCAATAGTCATGCTCCCAAGGTGTTCTATCGTTTTTCGTTGGAGGTGAAATCTTAGAGACACACAGATCGAATGATTAGTCCATTTCGGATTGTTCCCGGACCCTCGTGTTTCTGAGTTCAGGGTTTGTCCGGAGGCCTTGCGGTATCGAAAAAATGTGAACTCTGCCAACCTCTAAGTGGCCAGGCGAATTCTGGTCACTTGTCTGAGCCTCCCTGTTGGGTGTCGGGATTCTCATGATTATCTGCGTGAGGTCCACGCATCCTTGGTAATTCTTTTTATTCAGACAACGCCATTGGCCTCATATTTACGTTTTTCGCATATGCGTGATGGTCTGTCCTCCTTTTCTAGAGTTCTCCGTTCGGGTTATACCTCCTTTTTTCAGATCACTGAGCCGAAGGTGATGATGGCCCCCCGTTTTTGCCAACCCTGACTTCTCTTCCTCCTCCACTTAAAAACGACACGCTTGTCCAGATCTCTTAACAGCCACGAGATGAGGCCTAAGGATCATTGACCTCCTGTTGGTGATTCTCCGTTTCGGTACTGCCTGGGAGAATGATCGTTGGAAACTTAGGGAGGCACGATAAGATGCCTGCTCCCTTCAAGGATAATTCGCAAGGTGTGTTGAGCCCGGTAAGAGAATGATGAAAGTAGATATGGAGGGAAGATCTGAAACAACGTGAATGATTTTTAAGAATAGGGCTGTATGTCCGATAAAGATAGTCAGCATTGCTCATTCAATAACGATGCCGAATCAATTAATGATGCTGAAACGCGTAAAACCCTGCTCGCCTTGTCTGACACGGACGATTTTGGCCGTACTCCAGTTGGGGCTGGTTTTCGTGTCCCTTCCAACCGAATCCCTAGGGTATAAAATCGAGATTGGTGTCTCTGGGCCAATAGGGGAAAATGTTGTTTCCGAGGAAAACGGTCGTACTGAAATCCAATTAGACACGGGTGTGGTGATAGGACCGGGTGGCGAAACAGGTTCTGCATATGCCATAGCCAACTTAGCCACCGGGAGCCTCGCGCTGAAAGTTTCCTCTACGACCCCTGACCACAGTACACAATCGGGAATGGGAACGGCCTCCATTCACATCAATGATCATTTGACGTTTCAACTGGATCCAAGCTTACCCTTTGCCGACATTGATTTTTCTATGAGGGTCTCTGGGTTCCCTTCCTGCGAGGGTTTGTCTTCCAATTGTTTTACCAATGCGATCATTCGCCTGGGAGAGGCGAGTGATCAGGCCCTTGGCCTTCCTTTACCAGATCCGAAGGTGCTGGAGGTCACTGTCACAGTCGTTGATGGGCAGGAATTGTCCATTGAGGCTTTTTTATCCGCCAGGGTGGAGACGAATAACCTCCTCGATGTCAGCGACCCTAGTGCGACCATCCGATTAGACTTACCACAGGGAGTAAGCTTTACATCAGAATCTGGGGTTTTCCTCAGCCTTCAGTCTCCACCGGACAAATCGTCTCCCCGTGTCTCTGTTCATTCTGATCTCAATGGAGATGGCAAGGCCGATATTGTCTGGCGCAATGTGAAAACAGGTGATGTGGCGGTGTGGTTGATGAACGGCGGAATAATAGATTCGTCTGGTTTCTTGGGTAGGGTTCCGTCAGATTGGCAGATCGTTGGCGTGGGTGATCTGGATAATGACAGTATGGCCGACATCGTCTGGCGCCACACCACGAGTGGCGCGGTGGCCGTATGGTTTTTGAACGGGTTGAGCATCGCGTCCGTGAGTTTTCCGGGTAGTGCCTCCCTGGAATGGGAGATTAAGGGAGTGGGGGATATAGATGGCAATGGCAGAGCCGATATCATCTGGCACAATACTCTTAACGGGGCCGTTTCGGTATGGCTCATGGATGGATCAACTATTAGCGTATTCCGTGCCTTGTCCGGTGTGCCCTTAGAGTGGCAGATCGTTGGGATAGGTGATGTGAATGCAGATGGTCAGTCGGACATCATTTGGCGCCATAGCAATGGGGTCTTGGCTGTGTGGCTTATGGATAGGCTGACTATTACCTCAGTCGGATTTCTCAGGGGCACGGCACCAGAATGGGAGATAGCGGGTTTTGGTGACATGGACGGCAATGGGACTACAGATGTGGTCTGGCGTAGTAGCAGTGATGGGCTGGTGGGGATCTGGTTGATGAACGGAGTAGCGATTGACGTATCAGGCTTCTTAGCTGGCATGCCTTCGGATTGGCATATTGCGCAGGTAGGTGACGCAGATGGAGATGGGAAGTCCGATGTGATCTGGCATAATCGAAGAACGGGACAAGTGG
>WHTE01000017.1:0-7990 GCA_009377845.1 Nitrospirales bacterium
GATCTCTAATAGCGGAGCCTCACGACTTCCACCTGCCAAATTCAGGACCGCCAACCCGGTTAATCCTTGAGTTTCCAGCGTGGCGACCGTATCGATCTTGATGGGTGTTCCTTGAAGGATATCAAGCGTTAGACGCACCTCCTCGGTATTGTCCGGATTCAAGGCAATCGCCTTGACCCGTCCCACATTCACCCCACGATATTTTACCGTCGAGTTGACGCTCAGCCCCGACACGGACTGGCGCATGTAGGCATGGTACTGGTCGTAGACGCCACGGTAATCCGATTTCCCCAACCACAACACCATCCCCACGGCAACCATTCCCAGGACCAGCACGAACGTGCCGACGAGGACATAATGAACTTTTGGCTCCACGATTACACTCCGTACTGACTGCGGGCCGCCCTCCCCCGGGGCCCGTGAAAATATTCATGGATGTGGGGATCAGTTGACCCCGCCAATTCTTTCATCGTTCCTGTACCCAGGATTTTACCATTCCCCAGCATCGCGACACGGTCCGCGATCCTCCAGAGTGAATCAAGGTCGTGCGTGACCATGACCATAGTTAATCCTAAGATCGCCTTGAGATGAAGGACCAACTCATCGAACCCCGCCGCGATGATGGGATCCAAGCCGGCGGTCGGCTCATCCAAAAAGACCAGTTCCGGATCCATGACAATCGCCCGTGCCAGCGCGGCTCGACGCCGCATGCCGCCACTCAGTTCACTGGGGTATTTGCCGGCACTGTCCATGGGCAGCCCGACAGTAGCAATCTTCAGTGCCACAATGTCGCGTACGAGTTCTGGGGGAACATCCGTGTGCTCATGTAAGGGAACCGCCACATTCTCGGCGAGCGTCAGGGAACTAAATAAAGCGCCCTGCTGAAACATGACTCCGAAACGCCGGTACGCATTTTGTGCGCCCCGTTCTCCGAACCCCGACACGTCTTGTCCAAAGAGGCGAATGGTTCCCTCAGCCGGTGTCTGTAATCCGATGATTTCCCGCAGGAGGGTTGTTTTCCCGGAGCCATTGCCACCCGCGATGGCAAAGATCTCCCCCTGCATAATCGTTAAATTGATATCTTCATGGACCACGGTGTCACCAAACCGGGTAGACACATGGCTCACCTCAATGACGGGGGTCTCCGTGTGAGTCATTTCCAAAGTCATCTCTAAATATTCCACCAACTGAAAACAATACTGCACACGGCATCGAACACGATGACCAGAAAAATACTTTGGACGACCCCAACGGTGGTTCTCCGTCCCACATCATCAACACTGCCCCTGATTTGAAAACCCTGATAACAGCCGACCAGGGCGATAATGACCGCAAACCACGGGGCCTTGCCAATCCCGATAAAAAAATGCCGGAGTGCCACCGCCTCCTCAAATCGTTCGACAAACTCCACCCCGCTGACATTGAGCTGATTGAAAGCAATCAACGCGCCGCCGATCACTCCTAAGATATCCGCGTAGACGGTCAAAAGAGGGACAGCGATGACCAGCGCAAAGACACGGGGCAGTACCAATAATTGCATGGGCGAAAGCCCGAGGGTCCTGACCGCATCCAACTCCTCCGTGACACTCATGGTTCCAATCTGGGCGGCATAAGCTGATCCCGAGCGACCCGCGATGAGAATGGCGACGATCAGGGGAGCAATTTCGCGAAACAGTGAGATACCGACAAGATCCACCACATAAATGTTGGCCCCGAACTGGCGCAATTGTTCGGCTCCCTGATACGCGATGACAACACCCATGAGGAACGCGAGCAACCCCGTGATAGGCAGAGCATGAAACCCATCCAACTCAAGTCTATGGAACAACGCCCGCCAACGGATCAATGATGGTCGCCGGAGTGCACGGAAACAATTAACGGCTGCCTCTCCGGCAAATCCCACACCGTTCAGTGCATGCAGGGTTTGTTGCGAAATCCATCCTTGAACTTTCTCCCTAAATCTCTCCGGCTCGGGGGTCACTTCACACACTCGATCCCAATGGCTCGACACCATTTGAAGCAGATCATCAAACTCGGGACGTAACCCTATTAAAGAGATCCGTTTCCCTTGTGAGCGGAGTTCAGTGAGCGTCCGATGCAGCACTATCGCACCGCCCGTATCCATGACCTGAATATTCATCACATCCCAGACTACATCCTCCACAGCAGGCCACTGGATTGTAGTCAGTAGCGTATTCAGCATCGTGAGATGGGGGATAGTCCATGCCCCTTCACAACGGATGACGGAATCATTCACGATGAGGATATGGGGCAGGGCGTTCTGAGGCTTTCCACTCATGGCTCACCTAAAAAGATGCTATTATAAAACAACCGGAAGACTTTGGTTACCAAGGGTACACCGTTTCCTTTTACATATGACGTATCTAACCCGGCTGCAATGGAAATGCCTCGGGCCATGAGAATTTCCAGGACTTCATTCCGGCATAGCCGTGTTATTGAAAAATGAGCCGGTAAAACACTGGACCCAGGAAAATTTTTCTCAAATGAACTCTCTCTTGCCATGACGAAAAAAGATGAGATTCTTCAAAGTTGGCCGTAGTGACCCGAAATGCTACACATTTATTTTTTGATTTTTTACTTTCTGTTGATAACGTAGGCCCTGGAGGTCTTAATAGTGAGCATAATCTTTGTTGTATTTTTTTCCAAGTCAGGCAAGAATAAGAGGATAGAGATCTGACTGTGCTTCCACCATCGATGACCAAAGACATTCCCCCCTTCAATACAACCATTGCCCAACGGCTCAAGGAAGTCGCTCAACTGCTGCACAGTCAGGGGAGCAACCCCTTTCGCGTCCTGGCCTATCAACATGCAGCCCAGACCCTCGAACAATTAGAAAGGCCAATCGACGATCTTGTCCAGGCTGAGGGAAGCGAAGGGCTCAAGAAGCTTCCTGGTGTTCGAGAAAGTTTGGCCCGCGCCATTCGGGAATTAGTCCGAACGGGAAGGCTACCGATACTGGAACGGTTACGGGGAGGAAGGGAGCCCAAAAGCTTATTGGCCACCATTCAGGGAATTGCGGAAAACTGGCAAGCCGTCTCCATCATGATTTGGAAATCGACACGCTTGAAGAACTGGAAGTGGCCGCTCATGATGGGCGATTACGGCAAGCGGGGCATCGGAGAAAAACGTCTGGCCGGCATTATCGCTTGTTTAACTAAACGCTTGGGACGCAAACGCACGAAAGCCCATCACGTTGTGCAAGAGATCCCTTCCATCGAAGACCTTTTGGGTGTCGATCGGAATACCGGGAACAAGCCAAAGCCTGAGCGCTGCATCTTTTTGCTCCACGGCGGTTTAACCCCACCCTGAAGCGTGGCTCCCCATCCTTCACACGCAACGTGGAGAGCGGCATTACACCGCCTTCTTTTCTAACACCGCCCGGGCTCATGAAAAAGGGAAAAACCGCGCTTGGGTCGTACTGTTTTTTGACGATGGAGAGAAGGAGTCCCAATGCACGATCATTACGGCCGAATGGGGTATCTTAGAGGGACGAAGAATTGTGAGGGGGCGCGAAGCGGAATGCCTGCGCTATTATGAAAGGGAGACAGCCCTCGAACAGACCATGATGCTCCCGGTATAAAAGAAGAATTCCAGACATGCCGTTGGTAGACATTCAACATCTCACCTTTGAAATTGCCGGAAACACAATCCTGCGGGATCTGACTCTCTCCATCGAAGAACAGGAAATCCATGCATTGCTAGGGGCCAATGGCTCGGGAAAAAGCACCTTGGCCTATGTCTTGATGGGTTGTGATGGATTTTCTCCAAGCCGGGGAACGATGCCATTCAAGGGCATTGACCTTGGGGCTCTACCCATGTTTGAGCGGGCACGATTGGGCATGACCTTAGCGTGGCAGGAGCCGGCTCGCTTCGAAGGGATGACCGTTTCGAACTACATCCGATTGGGAAAGCCGGGCGTGGACCCTGCACCGTATTTCACCAAGGTTGGACTCTCGCCTGAAACATATGGCCAGCGTTTTGTTGATACATCATTGAGCGGAGGAGAACGAAAACGGATTGAGTTGGCGGCCGTCCTGGCGATGAAACCCCGATTCGCGATTTTAGATGAACCCACTGCCGGGATCGACATGCTCTCGGTTCAAGACATGATGAATGTGATCCGCTCTTTTAAGGAGGGCGGAGCCTCCGTTCTCTTGATTACTCACCAGGAAACGATCGCCTTGATGGCTGATCACGCTTCGCAATTGTGTGGCGGACGGATTATCGCGTCGGGGCACCCCAAAGATATTGCCGACCAGTACAAAAAAGGCAGTTGCATCCGGTGTGATGGTGAACGCTGCCTGCCGTTCACCACTGCCAGGTAAGACATCATGCGTGAACTCAAAATTCTGACTGATACATTCCAGTCGCTAGGAGGGGACCCTGAGGTCTTTCAGGATCGGCACATTGCCCATATGGCCGCCAGTGGCAACCGCCTGGTTAGCCAACGGGAGATTCCCGGGGTGACCATTGATGCACAGGAGACGGGAAACGGCATCACCAATACCATTCTCATTGAGAAGGGAAAGTCCATTACACTGCCTATTCATTTATGTCTGGGCATCACTGAACAAACCGGGATTCAACACATACAGACCCGGCTGATCGTTGAAGAAGGGGCCTCGGCCTCATTTGTCGCCCACTGTCTGTTCCCATTCGTGGAGTCTGGAGAGCACCGCATGGATGCCACGCTGGAGATTAAAGAGGGTGCGCACGTGCGATATCACGAAAGTCATTATCAGGGAACGTTGGGAGGCATGGTCGTTGTTCCCCGGGCCATTGTTTCAGTTGGAGCCGGCGCACAGTATTTTTCGGACTTTTCCCTGGTCAAAGGTCGTGTCGGACAGTTACACATTGATTACGTTGTGCAGGTGGACGCATCCGCTGTGGCAGAACTCACCTCAAAAGTATTCGGGCGGGGAAGCGATATCATTCACATTAAGGAAAAGATCGTGCTGGCCGGGGAGTATGCGAGAGGACTTATTAAAACGCGTGTCGCGTTAGAACACGAAGCCCAGGGTGAAATGACCGGTATCATGGAAGCTCACGCCAAAGGGGCACGCGGGCATGTGGATTGTCGGGAAATTATCAAAGACCGGGCGGTTGGCCGTGCGGTTCCCATTGTCCAGGTGACTCATCCAGAGGCAAAAGTCACACATGAAGCAGCGATCGGGACGGTGGATAAAAAGGAGTTGGAAACCTTAATGGCGCATGGTCTCGACTCGGAACAGGCCACGGAACTCATTGTCAGCGGGATGCTGCAATAGCCCTACCCTTATCGGATCGTTGCCATTCGATTCTAGAACAACCATTGTGGAGCCACCAGGAGAATGATCCCCAACCCCAGCATCACCAACCCGCTGATCAACTTGAGCCATCGCCCTTCCCGTTCCTGCAGTTTCCGGTGGCTGAGGGTGAGCACCGCAATGGTGACCATCACGGCATCATCCGCGATATAGGCAAGATTGTAGAGGCTTAGATAACCATAATACTCCAATGTGGTCAGACTCTGTTGACTCAGCACTTGTGTAAACAGCGCCGGAAATCCTGCAGTACAGAAGAACTCAATCATATTCACCAATGTGGCTAGCACCAGAATTCCGATCATGGCCTGACCCATGTGCTCCGCTGCTAAAATTTTTCGGACTCGGGCATAAAGGCCGGGTTTTGCCGATTCCGGAATGGTCAGTGAGAGGCCTTGTCCAAAGGCCCAAAATTCCTTGACATTCACCAGGCCGACTCCGACCGCTACCCAACCCATCATGACTTGGATGATGCGCACATACCCGATGAGCAGAAATATATTCAGCCAGGTCGCCATGAACGCAAAATACACCACTCCGCTGACCAGAACGAATATCCCGGCCAGGAGAAACATCTTGCGCCGATCCCGCAGATTTGCCAGTAACGACAATAAAAACAGCAACACCCACATGGCACAAGGATTAAACCCATCTAAAAGACCGAGAAAAAGAGTGAAAACAGGCAGGCCGAGTTCTGGAAGAGTCCGCTCACCAAAAAACGGAACAGCAATACGCTGCCCTCCGATATCCCCTTGCGCAGGCTCAGGAGCACAAGGCACCTCCGGTTCAAGCGGACAGGTGCCCTCGGAGAGCGCTCCGGCATCCGGTGGTGGTCGCCCTAGCAGTTCTTCCAGTTGCTTTCCGGTGGTCGCATCAGACTCAAACCCGATTACCAGCTCCCCTCGCCCATAGAAGGCCGGCACTCCCAGTTGTGTGATACCGAATTTCGCCGCCAGGGTCTTCAGTCGCTGTAACGCTTGTGGATCTTCGTCAATATCGTGAATCGTCACGGTGAGTTGGGTATATCGTTGTTTCAATCGGGTGAGAGTGGGTTTGGCCTTCTCACAATGCGGACATCCTCGGCGAACAAACACTTCGAGATCACCCCTGGCTTGCTCCGGCTCAACATCAGGCCTCCCCATGCCGATCGCACCCACAACCACGAACATCACGCACGACAGAACAAGAGTCCATCCGGATTTCCTCAAATATGTCATATTCTGCTGTCCCCTTGGCGTTCGGAAGTTCACAGGGAAAGTGAAAAACGTTTATTCAGTTTGCGGAATGTCATTGAGGAGACAGGCTTGAAAGGTGTATTAAAAATGGTATCTCTCTCGATCAGCCTTTGAAGGGTGCCTATTCTCAATTTGGAATCCCCGTGTCCGCACCTCAAACACGATGTGTCTCCTGTCTGTCAGTCGACTCCTCCTTGCTCTGTAAATAGGAGGGGGGTGCACCCTCGCAATACCTTTAGCGATAAGCCTTGGCTATCATCCCCCAGAAGATTCTCCCCTGTGTGACCCTTTCGTATGTGATGACCTGCACGTGACAGTAGAACCCGCCTTAATCAAGACCATCGGGGAGGAATCCGGTCAAAGTCGTTCACGCTGCGGCTGATAACCGGGAGCACGCCATCATTGAGGACACGAACATCATTTCTCTGGAAAATACGGGCAAGACTGAAACAAGCGGCCTACCCCGCTCCATGCCTCCTCACTCCTTCTGGTCTGCTCAAGCTCAGGCAGCCTCTCCTTCATCACATTCCATCAGATTGACGCCACGACCTGCAGGAATTGATTGTACGGTTTGTGCTCATTCCGATGGGAGGCCAGTCTTGGTGCACAAATTCTGCTCAAAAAACTGTCTCACCCGCACCTCATACCGATAGCCCTCAAGCCCATGAGCAAAGCCATGGTCGGCACCTGGGACGATCCAGAGCTGGGTCTTACCATGATCGGCCTTGGCGTAAATGGTCCGCGAATGCTCAATAGGAATCTGCGAATCGGCATCCCCGTGGATGAGGAGTAAGGGAGCATTGAGATCCTGCACGACGTCGGCTGGTGCCGCATCACCGACTCGAACGCCGAGTAGGAGCCCCGCGTAGAGCTTGGTCAGTGCAACAAGGGGCCATTTCGTGAACCCCGGCAGGAAGAAAAATTGCCGGGCGATGGGTCCCTCCAGTGTGGCATAAGGACTATCGGCTACAATGGCTTTGACATCCGGGTGCCTCGTCAGAATGAAGGCTGATGCGCTCATGGAAAACCCCAACGCGCCGATTCGTTCCGGATTCACATCGCTCCGACTTTTCACATACTCCACCGCCGCTTGGACATCTCGGGTTTCCAAGAGCCCAGCCGTGGTATAGGCTCCATCACTTTCACCAAAATACCGGAAATCAAACACGAGAAGATGAAACCGGTGATGCAAGAAGAGCGCATGGCGAAGAATGTTAGCTTTGTCAAAGGGATATCCATGTCCCACCAGAATTGTGGCACAGGTGTCCCATGCCCTCTCCCCTTCTTGCAGCCTTTCCCCCGATGCAGTCGCTGCCGGGATAAACCAGCCGCGCAGAGTCAGCCCGTCAGAGGTTGGGAATGACACCGACTCGTAGTCAAGGCCGTACCGCTTGGGGTTATCACTCGTTCCAAACCTCGGCGGATGCACAC
>WHTE01000017.1:8000-34609 GCA_009377845.1 Nitrospirales bacterium
GGCAGAAAAGCAATAATCCCAAGAATCCAATACAGCAATTTCCAGCTCACAAGATTTTTCTCCGTACGAAGGGATGTCTTTGAAAAGAATCATATATTGAGGCAATTTGAAGTGTCACGAAATTGTGAAGGAAGGGCTTTTTGTAGCTCGTTCCATTCGACTAATCATGACCTTCATAAGAATCAATGCAAAGGGAGGGAATTTCTCTACCAGATGAACCGCCTTACGGAATAATCTTAAACGAGACTACTGAGAAAGGAAATGTTGAAAAAAGCCGCCAGCAGCGTTTTCGCCATGTTGCCGTGCTCACGTACTGGGAGTACGCTCCGCGCGTCAACATGACTGCGGCCTTACTGGACGGACTTTTTTGATCATTCCCACCTGCTGCTGATATCCGTTCCGCCCAGAAGTATGTTTGGGTCATTTAGGAGAAACATGCAACAGGCCCAGCAACAAAAAAGGACTCCCGACCTCTTTTACACGATGCGACGAAGAAGGTGCTGTGCTTGTGCAGAGACCCCATGCTTTTTTCCAAAGGCTATCGTGAGGCAGACCTGTGTAGAATTTTGCCCCACATATTTTCGAGTGACACCTCTGATGAATTCCTCAATTCACGAATTCCCACCTTAGGGAAAATTTTTTTAATGGCTCTCATTGCAGGGAAGCGGGTTATTGCATTGATTTCCGTAAACAGGAAGGCAACCACCTGGCACCATTATTGCGAAATCAATTCTACAGAACCGCATTGAGCGCGATAATCGCCAGATCAAGCAACGTGTCCGAGTGATGCAAGCGTTTCAGGTGTTTCGGAGCGCGCAAGTCACGAGGGCCGGAATTGAACTCGCCTACCAGTTTGGAAAGGAAAAGAAAAGACGACTCGCAAAAATACAGAATCGAGGGGTTTCTGAAAAATCAATGGTTGAGGTAACGGGCGGCCAAGGCAGGAAATCAGCTTCGTGGGGTTCCTATGTCCTCATCTGGCTATTTGCACCATTTCAAAAAGAACATGCTTAGGAGTAACGCATGAACAAGTTTAATGATTTACGACAGCAAATGATTGATTATCAGTTAGTGGCTCGTGGTCTCCACGACCAATCGGTGCTTGATGCCATAAACGCCGTCCCTCGTGAAGAATTCGTAGCCACAGATCTAGTTGAATTTGCCTATAGTGACTCACCCTTACCTATTGAAGCCAGCCAGACAATTTCTCAACTCTATATCGTTGCGTTGATGACAGCTGCGCTTGAATTAAAGCCGGAAGACCGCGTGCTGGAAGTCGGTACGGGTTCCGGATATGCCGCTGCGATATTGGGGGAAATTGCCCAGGAAGTCTATACCATCGAACGACATAAGATACTCGTGGACTCCGCACGTAAACGCCTTGTGGAACTGGGTTACCGGAACATTCACGTACTCTATGGAGACGGCACTCTGGGATGGCCGGAACATGCGCCATATGATGCCATTGTTGTGACCGCAGGCGGACCCGAAGTACCCAAACCCCTGAAAGAACAGTTAGCTATCGGTGGTCGTCTGGTTATCCCGGTAGGCACTACCTTGCGCACACAGAAACTCGTCCGGCTTCGTCGCATTAGCAAGCATGAATATCAGGAAGAGGATATGGGCGGTGTACGTTTTGTCCCGCTGATTGGCGCTGCTGGCTGGGAAGACGAAGCTGGACATAAACCCGCCAAGGAAGATATCGAGGCAAGCCTGCCAAAGTTGATTTACCAATCGAGTGAACACTTTGCCAGTATTGAACATGTCAATCTGGATAACCTGATGGAACGCATCGGTGATAGTCGCCTGATATTGCTGGGTGAGGCCTCACATGGCACTGCCGAGTTCTACGATATGCGTGCGCGAATCACGCAGGAATTGATCGAAAAGAAAGACGTTAATATTATCGCTGTAGAAGCCGACTGGCCCGATGCGGCCTCTATTGATCACTATATTCATGGTTCCTCGCCTGATCCGTTCCTGAAAAGTAAGCCATTTTCCCGCTTCCCCACCTGGATGTGGGCCAATCATTCTGTGCTGATTTTTATCTCTTGGTTAAAAGCCTATAACGACACCATTAAAGATCCTGATCAACAGGTGGGTTTTTACGGCTTGGATCTGTATAGCTTGTACAGCTCCATCGAGGTAGTACTGCATTATCTGGAAAAAGTCGACCCTGAAACAGCAGAAGTGGCACGGCTACCCTATGGATGCCTGATGCCATGGGCCAGTGATCCTGCGATGTATGGTCGCGTAACCATCACCAAACAGTACCGGGAATGTGAGGGGGAAGTCTTAGCGACGCTGAAGGATTTGCACAATAAGCGCATGGAATATTCCAGAGCAGACGGAGAACGCTTTTTTAACGCAGAACAAAATGCACGCGTAGTCAGTAATGCTGAACGCTATTATCGCACCATGTACTTCGCTGAGAATAACTCCTGGAACCAACGTGACCAGCACATGTTTGAAACCTTGCAGTCTGTTCTCAACTTCAGAGGCCCAGATGCCAAGGCAGTGATCTGGGAACATAATTCACATATCGGTGATGCACGGGCCACGGAGATGAGTGCTCGTGGTGAGTTGAATGTCGGACAGCTTGTGCGGCAGAAATATGGCAATGCGGCCTATCTGATTGGCTTTGGCACTGATCATGGTACGGTTGCCGCTGCCTCTGAATGGGGTGGCCCGATGGAAATCAAGCAGGTTCTGCCATCGCATAGAGACAGTTATGAGCGTGTGTGTCATGAAGTTGATTCCGATAACTTTCTGCTGCCTCTCAGGGAACCACTCAAGGAAATAACCCGCGAGAAACTGCTTAAAGAGCGTCTGGAACGCGCTATTGGTGTTATCTATCGACCTGAAACCGAGCTGCAGAGCCATTATTTTTATGCCTCATTACCTCACCAATTTGATGAATATATCTGGTTTGATGAAACGCGGGCAGTTGAAGCGTTAACCAGAGGTACGACCAAAGATATTCCCGATACCTTCCCGTTTGGGTTGTAACTGCCAGGAAAAGGTTACCCAACCATGCTACAGACCATCATCCATGTTCGCACTATCATGCAAGCATTCACCCAAGACAACGCTGTGCACTCACACCCTTTCCCCAACAAGACTCGCCCCTTTACATTTTGAAAAGTTCAGAAAACGTGATACAAGCTTACTGCAGCACATTCTTTAACCACCTCAGTCGAAATATTCCAAGAGAAGACCAGCAAACTTTCTAAAGATTCACAAAATTTTTTAATCATGAGGAGGTCCCCATGCCCAATTCCGTCCACCTTGCCAAGTATTACAAAATGATGGTTCCCCATAAAGCGGGACAAGGAATCAAGCTCTTGGAGCACCTACAAAAGTCCAAGGTCAACCTGTTGGCCTTTCTTGCTTTTCCGGAAAAAAACGGGAAAGCCCAAGTCGACTGTGTGCCCGTCGACCCTGCCAAGTTTACGGCTGCCGCCAAAAAGGCCAAATGGAACATCAAGGGTCCCAAAGCCTGTTTTGTAATCGATGATAAGGATCAAGTGGGCGCCTTTGTTCCCTATGCCGCGAAACTCGCGAAAGCGAAAATCAACATACGGGCGGCCGCGGCCGTGCGAGGTGGCGCGGAACGCTGCGGGGTCATTTTGTGGGTCAACCAAAGGGATGTGAAAAAAGCTGCCAAAGCCCTCGGCGCTAAGTGATCGTTATTGAAGTACCATATACCCATCCGGGGCCAGGCTGGTCGCCAGCATCACGGTGTTAATATCACGGTGCCCGGTCCAGCTATTGCTCTGCTGATTGTCCATCGCCAGCCAGAAGCGCTCGATGAGTTCGTTCAGCGGAAGAAACCGTGCGAGGCCTGACAGCCTGGCATGTAACTCGTTCTGATTGGAGAAATTCTCCGGATGCTGTTCGATGGCTCTCTGCATCTTCACAATGGCATGGAGACCGATGGATAGCCCTAACTCGCGAAATGCGAGACGGTAATCAGCGGAAGCATTCAGGGGCCGGCTCCGGACAAAAGCCTCCAAGCCAAGCTCAGCATCTCGTAAGAGCGAGACCAATCTATCTGACTCGCGCAAATTAGTGCTAATCATTAATTGTGCCAGCCTGCAGGCATCGGACAGAAGCCCACCGATGCCCAATGGATCATCCGTCGTCCAGGTCATGCCCTCACACATCGCGGTCATCTCCGTAATCTCTGTCCCCAGAAAGCTCTCTGGGTGGGGATCGGCCAATTTCACAGCAGTCGCCTGAAGTTGCTGGTAGGTGATCAGCCCATCGAGCGGATCGTGCTGACCCATGGACGCGACCAGGGGATAGGAGAGGTCGATACTCATCTTCCAATACATGCGCTTCGGTCCACCGCCCCAGGGTGTATAGGTGAAGCGGGCATGGGCGCTCTTCGCCAGTTCCAAAGCCCACCGGTTATACACTGGATCTATATTCACCCGTGCAAGACAATCGAGGGCGTGCATCCACTTGGTCAGATAATGAAAATACTGACCATCCCGTTCCCATTCTAGATGGTCATCACAAGGCTCATCAGGCCCACGCTCATTCATCTCTTTTCCGATTCCCAGACCCCCTTGGGTCGGATGCAGCTCACCTTCTTCCTCATCCAAGCCACTGATCCATCCACGACGCGAATCGTCCTCCCGGTGTCGGCCCAGGACTCTGTGGACTTGAGAGACGAGGCGTTTGGCACCTTGTTGGTATTGTTCCTTGCCTGTCTGGCGGAAAAGTTCTAGATAGTTGCAAAGGGCAAACGCGTCGGTCCAGAGATAGCGACGGGGCGGTCGAGCCGGGGAAGTCAGGCCCGTCCGCTCAGCAAACCCGGTCATGATTTCCTCAATTGTGGATGTGTTTATCATAGTATGAACATCGTTCGTGCGATCCTTTGCAGTTCGAATCTGCTGAATGCCCCCGCTGCGACTTATTCATCCGCATTGCCATACTTGAGTTGTTCAGATACCGCACGGCTGGATGAGTTGTTTCATCATACGGCCAGAGTGAATGTGGTCAAGCGAGTCGGGCAGGAGCGCAAGTACTTCCAAAGTACATTAACTTTCAACTCATACACCTCAAATCTTTACTCAGCATGAATGTGTGCGAACAAGACACGACCCCGATTTCCTTACAAGCTTGGCCAGAACGGCCATTCCAATATGCAACCGGTTTTCAGCTTGATCAAACACGGTGCGGCTTTTGCACCTTTACTCCTAAGCATTTGCTGAGGAACTTTAACACTCAAGGACCCACGAGGACATCCATGTTAAAAAATTCCACAATTCTTAAATATTGTGGCGGCCCTTCACCTCATAGGCTATCCTGTGTAAAAATGAAGCCGATTCCTTCAAAGGCAAATATTCAAAAGCCATTGATACAGCGGATTTTAAATAACAGGAACCCCGGAAATCCTGATTGAGGCAGTCCGAGATTCACGTCAAATGAAGGGAGTGATCCTTTGGTGAGAGACAAGACATTCCTTGTCGGTGTGGACGATACGGATTCTTCCATCCGAAGTGTATCTTACTTGGCTGAGATGATTGGGGCACAGGAAGATATTCATGTCGTACTTTTCCACGTCCTCCCTTCGATTCCTCCGGAACTCCTGGAATTCGGAGGAGCCGAAGATCCGGGAACAGAGCAAAAACTGGAGGAAGCTTTAAAAAAAGACCAGGCTCAGTGGATCGAAAATGCCAAACAGGCGGCGGAACCCATTATGGATAACGCCAGGACGATTCTGTATCAGGTCGGCGTGTCACCCGAAATGATGACCACAGTGTTTTCTCAATCCATCCATCGTCCGGATATTGTTCGAGAATTGATTGAGACGGCTCGCAATCAGAATTGTGGAACCATCGTGGTTGGACGGGAATCGTATTCAAGCTTCAAAGAAATGTTTCATCACCATGTGGGCGAAGAGCTGGTTCGCCAAGCCCGGGGCTTTGCCATTTGGGTCATTGTGTGATGGAGAGCCGTGAGGCCGGGCCTGAGAAACAATCACCAATATCGAGGGTTCCGGCCTTGGTAAGTGATAGAAAAGGCCGGAGCGAATATCTGACAAGCGACACCGGAATTCGGGCCATATTTCAGCCATGATTCGAGATAACCACCGTGCAGAGTAAAGGGAGTTCCTCGTGATAGAAAAGAGTCTTCAACAAGTAAATATGTCTTCTCTCAGTGACCGGAAGTATTTTCCTTCTCCGGCAGCCTGGGAAGATCAGGTTTTATACTTTTTACTGCTCGACCGTTTTTCTGATGGAAACGAAAAGGGCTATAGAAGCAATGACGGGAGGACTGTCCGGCGAGGCTCCACTCCGATCTTTCAGCCCGACGATGGGGGCAAGGCCGATGAATCCACCTGGAGGAAAGCGGGGCAGAGGTTTTGCGGGGGAAACATACGCGGATTGACGAGCAAACTGGGATACCTTAAACGCCTCGGTGTGACCGCCATTTGGATCAGTCCTATTTTCAAGCAGGTGACGTTTAAGGAAACCTATCATGGGTATGGCATTCAAAACTTTTTGGATGTCGATCCGCATTTTGGTCGAAGAGAAGAGCTGAGAACACTTGTCCGTACCGCTCACGCTCACGGGATCTACGTTATTCTGGATATTATTCTCAACCACACGGGTGATGTGTTCCGGTACAACCCCAACCGCTATCCGACCGAACGGGACGGGCAGACCTTTATGGAAGCACGCTGGGATGGGCATCACTATGACGTGCAAGGGTTCCATGATCAATCCGGAGAGCCGACCTTCCCTTTCCAACCCCTCGACCTCGCGGTCCATCCTGCCGCCTGGCCGAATGGAGCCGTCTGGCCGCAAGAATTTCAACAGCCCCCGGTGTTTACCAGAAAGGGACACATCACCAATTGGGATTTTTCGCCAGAATTTCTTGAAGGGGATTTCTTCGACCTTAAAAACATCCACCTCGGTTCCGGCGAAGTCGATCACTATCAGCCGTCAGATGCCCTCAAGGCGCTTGCAGAGGTGTATAAATTCTGGATTGCCTTTGCGGACATCGACGGGTATCGGGTTGACACCGTGAAGCATATGGACCTGGGAGCGAGCCGATACTTCACCTCCGTGATTCATGAATTCACCCAATCAATCGGCAAAGAAAACTTTTATCTCATTGGAGAAATTACCGGAGGAAGAACCCGTGCATTTCAAACGTTAGAAACCACCGGACTGAATGCCGCACTCGGAGTCGATGACATCCCGGACAAAATGGAATACCTGGTGAAGGGCACCCGCAACCCGGAGGAGTATTTCCAGTTATTCCGGAATTCCATATTGGTTCAGAAAGAATCCCATATCTGGTTTCGCGATCGGATCGTCACCCTGTTCGATGATCATGATCAAGTGAGAAAAGGACACAACAAAGCCCGGTTCTGTGCCGATCCGGACGGACCGGACGGCCTCTTAAACGTGCTCGCCCTTAACGCGCTAACGATGGGCATTCCCTGCATGTACTATGGCAGCGAACAATATTTTGACGGGCATGGGCAGAACGATCAATTTATCCGTGAGTGTATGTTCGGAGGAGAATTTGGGGCCTTTCAGAGCCGTCAACGGCACTTTTTCAATGAAGAGAGTCCGGCCTACCTGCAACTCGCCATCCTTTTACGACTCCGTCGGGAAAAGCTATCGTTACGGCGGGGTCGACAATATTTGAGAGAGATTTCCGGCAACGGGATCGACTTCGGGCCGCCGCGCATGCTTGGAGGCCACATTCGTTCAGTGGTTCCCTGGTCACGGATTTTCAATGACCAGGAAATTCTCCTGGCGATGAATACCGACTATGCTTTGCCTCGAAGCGCTGGGTGACCATTGATGACGGACTGCATCAAGCCGGCCAGACACTCACTTGTCTATATTCAACGGATTCGGGGCAGATCAGTCAGGAGGTGATTGTTGAGCCGAGAAATGGCAAAGCGGTGGTTCTCACCCTTCCAGCCGGTGGATTTGTCATCTATCAGTAAGCAGCCTGACAGGATTCAAATGAGCATTTTATGGTGTATGGGTGGAGGGACCTTTCTCCGCTTGACCCGTCATCGGAACAAATCGTACCGGCAACAATTCGGTTCTCTGGTAGCCCTCTTCGGTTCGTCGAATCAAGATCAGATTTTGAGAATAGCCGCCGACCGGAAGAATGAGACGCCCCCCCATGGCCAACTGCTCTAAGAGCGGCAAAGGGATATGGTCAGGCGCCGCGGTTAATATAATGGCATCGAACGGACTTTCGTCAGGCCAACCTTGATATCCATCGCCAGCCCGCACAATCACATTCTCGTAGCCAAGTTCTGCCAGAGTCTCCTTTGCCCTCGCGGCGAGTGGTTCGACAATTTCCATGGAAAACCCTTGCACACCGAGTTCGGCGAGGATTGCAGCCTGATACCCTGACCCCGTTCCTATTTCCAACACCTTCTCATTCGGTTGTAGCTTAAGGGCTTGCGTCATATACGCGACAATGAATGGCTGAGAAATCGTCTGCCCATGGCCGATAGGGAGTGGAAAATCCCCATAGGCATTTTCAGACTCATCGTCCGGAATAAAACGATGGCGTGGCACTCGCCTTATGGCAGCAATAACTCGTTGATCAGTGATTCCTCCCCCAACAATTTGGGTGTCCACCATCCGATCCCGTTCAACCTGTCGTGTGTAATTGTTTCCCTGGGTCATCGCCTGATTTTCATTTTCGCATCCGGACACGATTGCCCATACTCCGATAACCATCACGAAGAAGGCAAGTAGATTAGTCGTGGAACGCACATGTAAAAAACCTCTCTTTATCCTCATTTGCCAAAAGGAGATAGAGCGTTGACATTTCACCTCCCGCCTCACGATTCTTTTCTCCTCACTCCTTATGCCTCACGCCTAACGTCCTCACCCTTCACGTCTTCTGAAGATGGATACCCGATAAGGAACGTCGGGAATGACGAGGAAAATAGGCTCCGTTTTCACGGAAAAGACAGTGTGCTGAAATGTTATTACTGTGCCGCTTGTCACCCTCCATGCTTCGGACAATATTCGAAAGAGCCAATCCTGGATTTTTTCTGCTTTCCTTTTTTCTTTGATTGAGATGCTCATGTGACACCGGATGTACGAACGTTTTTTCTCATCAAGAGATACAGGGGAATACCAGCGCTCAGGGTCAGGCAGGCCCAGAATGTTTCAGCCGGTTTTTCCGCACCGAGAAACATCATGATCACTCCGGCAACGAGGACATAACATACCGGCAACACAGGATAGAAGGGAACGCGATAGGGACGAACTAATTGCGGACGCCTATGGCGAAGAATCATAACTGCCCCAACCGTGAGCGCGGTAAACGCAGTGATAATCAGTCCGCTGTAAATCACCAACTGCTCGAAGGATCCCGAAAGCACTAACACGGTCACCCATAGGCTTTGTAGAATAATGGATCGTACCGGGGTGCCATGATGGTGTTGAGTGTCCGAAAAGAAACCCGGCAGGAACCCGTCCCGGGCCATCGCATAGTAAACCCGTGGTCCCGTCCATATCATCGCGCTCACCGCACCGGCGATTGAAATACACAACATGATGGTCACAAAATGAGCGGCCGTAGGACCGAACATCGCCACTGCAGTTTTTTCCGCGACAGGCATGAGAGGAGGTGCGGCCAGGGTTTGAACTGGTAGCGCATAGAAATACACGAGGTTGAGCACCACATAGACCGCGCCAACCAGCAGGGTCCCGCCTATCATCGTTCGCGGGATGGAACGGGTCGGATTGATAATTTCTCCGGCAATGTACCCGGCGGCATTCCATCCCGAGTAGGCATACGTCACAAAAATAAAGGACACCACCAGAGTTCCCAGCCCGACATCCGGTTTGCTTTGGGTCACGACCAAATGTTGCCAATTACCATTTCCAACCGTGAAGGCGCCAACCATGAGCAGCAGAATCGCCCCAATCTTTAAGACGGTAAGGATCTGTTGAAGGAACCCGCCCGGGCCAACCCCTGCCACATGAACCACGGTCAGGCTCCAAATCAATGCCAGGGCAACTCCCTTAACCTGGAGTGTGGAATCCGCTTCACTTGGGACGAGTTGGAGCACATAGGAGGCAAATCCTATGGCTCCAGCAGCAATGGCAGCTCCAAAGCCAACGATAAATGAAGCCCACCCACTCAGGAACGCGACAAAGGGGTGATAGGCTTCCCGAAGATACACGTAGTCTCCCCCTACCCAGGGGAACGCCGCTCCCAACTCGCTGTAACACATCGCCCCGGTGAGAGCCAGCAATGCACCCCCTCCCCACAACAGAAGAATCAGCCATGGATCCCCTATGTCCCTGGCCATAAAACCCGTCGTGGTGAAAATCCCGGTGCCAACCACATTGCTGACCAGCACACAAGTGGCCGTAAACCCGCTAATCCGACGGGAACTTTCCGGGGAACCGGTCTTCTTGGGAGGAACTTCAGTCAAGTCTTGTCCAATGTGAAATTTGTGATTTCATCTGTCAGACCCTCATGATGAAATCCAGTCCTGCGGAGCGTCGGTACAAACCATGACTCTCTCTTTACCATTCCCGTGGAAACGGGAAACCCTCCGATTCTCCTTCCTTGGCGTCATGCTCGAGGTTCGTTATCGGGCATCCATCTTCAGAAGACGGGAGGCGTCCGGCGTGAGGCGGTTTCGTCTCAAAGAAATCCCCCCTACCCGCTGGCAGAGATGACGGACCGGAATTACCGAAGGGGACATCTCACGTCACTGCCTCCCTCCTTTGATTCCCCTGCCCGTTCTGATCATCCCGGGCATGACCGTCATTCAATATACTCCGAATTGCCCTTTAGCCAAGGCCTCACAAAAACCTTCCATGTCAGCCAGTTCGTGCGTAATCAATTCCTGGATCTCCCCCGATATCCGCTTCAGTGAATACCCCTTGTTCATACCAACCTGAGCTGAAACAACCAATGGTTGATTCACCGGTGCGCCGATAGTGCTGACCATCCACACCGTGACATCACGGATTCCTGGTATCTGTGCATACGCCCGCATGGCAAGTTCACGAGCCAACACATTATAAATTTTTCCGACATGGCTCACGGGATTTTTGCCGGCCGCCGCTTCTCCGCTCATCGGTCGATTCAGCGCGATGACCCCGCAGATCCGGTTCCCTCGTCCCACCTGTCCAGAATCTCCCTGCTCCGCAGAGGTTCCCAAAAGCGTCAGATACATGCCCTTCAGGCCTTGACCCGGACGATCGAGAGCATTCATGACCACCGCCACCCGGTTGCAAGTATGCGGTTGTTCATGAATAAAGCGTTGCAAATTCTGAAGGGCTCTCTCCTTTAAGGCAAAATAGCCTTTTTCTGTGATGATCCGTTTGGCCAGAAAAGGCATGGCCACCGTCAGTGACAGGGTCCGGTCAATTCGAACGGCCATGACTTTGACATCCTCACCGGTTTCGGGAAACGCACCTTTGAACCGGGTCCCATTTAAATATTGTTCCACGCCCACCACCAATTGCTCGGTGGGAGTGAGCGGAGCATAGCCGACTCCAGCCGAGGTGTCGTTGGCGGGAAGCAACCCCGGGCCATGTTCAAAAATAGCTCCGAGTTCAGCTGAAGTCGGTTGCAATTCAATTTGATACCTTATGTGCGTATCGGGGTTCACATTGGGCAAATGGCTCTTGATCCAGCTTCGCGCCGTCTCAATGGCGATATCGGACACGGGAATGGCTTTTCTTGGAACGCCGAAGGAAGCCCTGTCCCCCAGGATCAGGCGCATCGGGTGTGTCACCCGACCGCCTCCGAGATGGAATTTCACCTGGCCCGCCACCAGCAGACATTTATCGATATTATGGTGCAGGATACGACCGAAGGTATCTTGATACGCCTTGGACAGTTGAACGGAAACAGATTCCGCAATGGCGTCACAAATGGTATCGGGATGTCCCTTGCCTTTCCGTTCGACAATTTCAAGAGGTTGCGCATCGACCGGAACAGTCGGTGCCTGGTGAATCAGAATACGCGTCTTCAAAAAAATCCCTCAAGGAGCGGTAAGGTCACCAGATCTCTCTCGCAAGGTCTTCACCAACTCTTCATACGAGGAATTCCGAATGATGCGATCGAATTGAACCCGATAATTTCTGACTAAGCTCACCCCATCGACGACCACATCGTACACCCGCCAGTTCCCATCCTTCAGTAAAAGCCGGTAATCGAGAGCGATTTCATTTTTTTTGGAAACAATGCTGGTCTGCACTTCTGCAAATGAATCTTTGAGCCGTTCCTTGAGATACCGGACCTGTTCTCCGGAAAAATTTTCAATTTTTCCCGCATAGGTTTTCGAAAGAAGAGCTTGGAACAATGGCACAAATTCTTGATGTTCCGCCTCACTTCGATTTATCCAATGTCCCGCCAAGGATCGTTTAGCCATCTCCGCAAAATCAAAATGTTGCCCAATGGTCTCCTCCAACAATTGCCGACGATGGGCTGCTTGATCCGGCTTCTTGAGGCCTTCGTCCGTGACCAGTCGGATAACCTCATCGATGGTGCCTCTGACCACGACGGTTGGAGGTTCCACCCCTATGACAACACTCGACAAGCCAAGACCTACCAAAGCAAGAATGGCTCCCAGAGAAAGCGTTTTCACCAGAGAACATATGGTGGTCACACCGGAAATCCTAGATTTTCCGAACACACACAACCCTCTTCCTGTTGATTGTTGCTTAAAAACCGAACGCACCGCCTTTTAAAAAAATGCTCATACATATGAACGATTTCCGAGAAATGAAAATGCAACTTATATACCTTTTCTGTCGACGAGGAAACCGATGTGGCATTCATTGCGGAAGATCGACTCCTCATTTCCCTGTCATGCAGCTCCCAATTGACGATACGTCCATTAAAAAAAAACGACACCCCCCGATATCGAAGGCGAAAAATTACATGAATTTTTCAAAATATGTACAGACGGTGTGGAGAAAGAATGGAGAGAGTGGTCAAATAAAAAAGATTCCTTTTCGCTTATCTGTAAATACTGAGATTTCACCATTCAGACATGGGCGGAACACGTGATGCCTTGGGGAGACCCTCACCAGCCTGTCACTCAGGATGGCCTGTAGCGGGAATCCATCTGTAGAAGACCTAAAGCGTGAGGGGAGAAGCGTAAGGAGTGAGGAGAAATGAATCGGGATTCGTGAGGCGGGTTCTTCCGGATGGACCCCCGCTGACGACTGGCGGGGATGACGAAAGAGAGAGAACGCTAATTGCTCAGAATTCATCAGGCATAGGCTGATACATGAAGTTCAGGTTTTTACAGCTCATCGTATAGTCGACACAGGTATTGTTCATAAAGGCATAGGGCTTGCTATAATTTCTGCGGGCAGACTTCTCATTGTCATTGTGCTCACGGTAAAAATACCGATCAGCCTTTTTAACCTTTAAGAGACAGAGGCAAAATGATGAAAACCGATAGAGTGGAACTGTTAAAGGTCAAAATTTGTGGGAGAAAAATCGTGTCTGTTGAGCCATCCAGGTGGTCGGGGGAAGTCAAATCTCTCATGAAGAATCAGGACTATGTGTCCATAACCCTGGATGACGGAACAGTCCTGGAAGTGGGAGGGCTGTATATTCGAGATGGAAGTGGTGCCTGACATCATCTCAACCCTTCAGGATTTCACTCACTCCATCCAGGTGAAAAGCTTCGGGGGCCTTATGAGTGAAAGAGAAAGAGGAAACGCATGAGTCTTCATGCTATTGCCACAGTCGGCCTCAGATCAATTCAGCAAATCGCCAAACTCAATGATTTCCGCTTTCATCATGGCCAGAATGGATGGGCGATTACCGTAGAACTCCTCACTTCTTCCCTTCCGGGGGCGCCAGTTGTGGATAGCAAGGGGCACTTTATTGGATTTATTAGCCAATTTGATGTGCTGAGTGTGCTGGAAGCGGGACGGGATGTCAGCCAATTAACCGCTGAGGAAATCATGGTTCAGGATCATATCGCCATTAAAATTTCCGCCACATTATCGGAGGCCGTCAAACTCATGAAGGAAAAACATTTCCTGGTACTTCCGGTTGAACAGGATGGCGTGATAATCGGATGCATTACCCGGCAGGATCTGCTGCGAGCATGGGTTGGATTAGGATTAGACCAAAAGGTCTCATAGGAAAAAGGGCACACAATTGGGAATCCAGGCATTCCAGTATTAGAGTGTAGCAATTTGGGGCCTTGGAGATAGGAAAGGGTGTTGCAAGATGCGACAGTAACGTACCCCTTGAAAAACGACCCGCTTCATTCCCGGTTCACAGGGTCCTGGTGTAGAGTTGAAGACAAAACGTATTGCTCTATGAGATTCGATTACTTCACCAACTGGGAAAAGATACACTATATTCTCATATCCGTCATAAGCTGTGCATGTGTCTTGGTAGGGGTGGGAGGAGCTCAGGCACAGACCTCCACCACCTCGGCGGGAGAATTCATTTATCGTGTACATTGTCTCCGGTGTCACGGCAAGACAGGCGACGGCAGAGGCCCGGATTCAGCCGCATTAATGGTACCTCCCAGAGATTTTCATTCTCCGGAATCCACAGCCAAAAGCGACTTAGAGCTTCGTGCGATCATCATTTGGGGATTGGTCTTTAGCCCGATGCATGGGTGGTGGGATCGATTGAGTTCAGAGGAGATTCATGAAGTGATCAGCTATATCCGGCAATTAGCTCCCTATCAACCCCGGATCTAAAGAGAGAGCCGGAGAATCCAACAAGGAGGACACGTAATGCCGCTGTATGATTACAAATGTCTCAAGTGTGGCAAAGAATGCCTTCTGGCCTTAACACTGAAGGAACATGAAACCGGGGCTGCGACTTGCCCCTCATGCGGGAGCAAAGAATTAGAGCAACTGATCACCAGCTTTATTGCGAGAACCAGCTCGAAAAGTTGATGAAGTTTTCAGTGTCGTTACTGACAAAAAAGAGCCCCAAGGTGTTCGCGGTTGCATCCATCCTGAATCGTTTCACCTTTTTGGAGAAAGTCTTGCTTTCCAAGAGAAGGGGCGACCTATAGGACGCGACTCTCCCCTCCTACTTTTTTTGGGGAACGTTCATTCCATTCCCAAGGACGGTCATGCCAGCCAACCAGCCAAAACGTGACTACTACGAAATCCTGGGAGTGGACCGGTCTGCCAGTCGTGACCAGATCAAACAAGCCTACCGGCAACTCGCGCTGAAATATCACCCCGATCGGAACCACGCCAAGGATGCGGAAGAAAAATTCCGGGAAATTGCCGAAGCCTATGCAGTGTTGTCCGACGATGTAAAGCGGCGGGAATACGATACCAGCGGCCACGTGGGGGTCAGTGAGCGTTGGTCTTCTGAAGATCTGATGCGGGATTTTCAGTTTGGGGATTTTTTCGGTGGCCGATTTAATGATCTTTCGAATATATTCGGCGACTTCTTAGGACCACGGACCCGACCGGGGCCACACATGAACCGTGGCCTGGACCTGCGATACGATTTGGATCTCACACTGGAGGAAGCGGCCAAAGGCGGCGACCGGGAAATTCACATTACCCGATCGGAGAAATGTGGAACCTGTCAGGCCACGGGAGCCAAGCCCGGCACCACGCCCACCACATGCACGGAATGTGGAGGATCCGGACAGAAACAACAGGTCAAAGCGGGAAAGGGAGTACGGATGGTCACTCTCACCACCTGCGCCAAATGCCAGGGGCAAGGCCATTGGATTGAGTCGCCGTGTGAAGCCTGTCATGGGACCGGCCACATATTCACCCCTCACACGCTCAAGGTTCAGATCCCTCCGGGCATTGATGACGGCATGATCATCCGGTTGGTCGGGCAAGGGGAACCCCCGGTAAAAGGGGGTCCGCCCGGTGACCTTCTTATCCGGCCACATCTTCGGCCGCATCCCACCCTCCAGCGACAGGGAAGCGACTTATTCACCATGACCTCGTTGTCCTTTGTCGATGCCGCCCTGGGCATCAAAGTCCCTGTTAAGGGATTAGGGGGGAACTCGCTGGTGGTCACTGTTCCACCCGGCACCCAAAGTGGAACATCTTTGCGGCTTCACGGTCGAGGTATGCCCAGGCTCGACGAAAAAGGCAAAGGTGACCTGTTTGTCATCGTGGAAGTTCGCACACCCACAGACATTACACCCCGCCAACGCACATTGTTAGAAGAGTTCGCCCGGTTAGAAAAGAGCAACGCTCCTTAGCGGCAAGACCACACATAAGGGTTTTGCCTCGTCAGGCAGAGCCGGGAAACAGGACGAAATGACAAAGGAAAGATCTTACGGATGGATCCCCGCTGACGACTTGCGGGGATGACAAGAAATCTCAAGATTGATCAATCTTACTCCTTCCCCTCTGGCAAAGGGAGAAATCTGCGGAGCACCTCATCGGTGGGGGACAACATTACTCTAATGCAACTTCAAACACCCTGAACGGCTTTCTATGATTCCCTTTTTCTATTCTTCACTGCTCCATCTTCCATGGAAAAGATATGACATCCCATAGGATCGAGACGGACGTATAACCCGTTTTGCATGAGATCCTCTTGCCTGCCCTCATAGACCTGATCGTTGAACTGGTCATACAAGGGTGTAGACGGAACACGTGTGCGGTTCTATTTCAAGTTCGCCGTTCAGAGGAATGTACGCTTGAGCAACCATGGCACTCAAATTCACCACGATAAGTCTCCAATCATGGTTAGTTTTCCATTGATAGGCAATGATGGTGTTAAAAGACTCATCGCCAGCGGAACGCAAGGAAAGCAACGTCCACTGTCCAGCGTGAAACACGTCTTCATTGGTGATCGCCAGGATTCGGTCATAAAACGCGGCGGTCGCATCATCAGGGCTTTCTTCCTGGACTCGACAGAGTTGAACCGGGATCCGGATACGCTTTCCAGCTAATTGCCCCTGGTGATACAGACGCATGCCCGGCAACGTGGCCATCAGGACCCCGACCGCCGGGAGACGAACGTTCCCAAACACCACGGCACTTCTCGCCTCATCGTGATTTTCTAAAAATCGAACAAGTTTGGATTGAAAGGCCACGTCCGCCTGAAGATGAAGCGCGACCTCGTGAGGGGTCCCAAGGCGAAGCCGATCATACAGTCTTTTGTCATAGGTAAATTGAAAACCCAGTTGTTGGAGTTCCCATTCCCGGCCCCAATATACCTCCGCGATCCACATGAAATCCGGAAGAAGTGCGATAGCATCCGTCCAAAACTCACGGGAAGCCTGTACCATACCTTGCACCTGTTTCTTCCAAGATTGAGCAAACACCTCATTGAGAACCAACATGGCCATGTCGCACCGAACGCCATCACAATAGCGTGCAATGTTCTGAAGTTCGTGAAGCAGCACAGTTCGGGTGTCCGGATTGGAGTAGTCTAATTGCACCGTGTCCGTCCATGCGGGGAAATGAGGATCCTTGCCATGTGCCAGATACCGGATGCCTTCCGGGGTGTCGATGGGGAAATACTCCGAAGGGAAGTTCATCGCATCCGTGGAGGTCCCCTGAATAAAGTACTCAGGATGTCTGGTTGTCCACTCATGATCTAATGCCGTGTGATTAGGCACAAAGTCCAGAATCAATTTGATGCCTCGATCATGAAGTTTCCCCAATACCTCCGCCAGTTGCTCCCACGACGCCAGTTCGGGATCTGGCTGGTACGCCCGAACGGCATACGGGGAGCCCACGACATCGGATTCCTGCCACCCAGGAAGCGCTTTAGCATATTCCTTCTGTAAATCCTGATGTTGTCTGGCGATGCGCCGACCAAAAGGACTGCGCTCCCACAGGCCCATGAGCCAAATACCATCAAATCCCTTGGCCTGAAGCTCATCCCATTCCCGATCCGGAACGTCGCCAAGGCGAATCGTTCGGTTCATCTTCCGGGAAAGTTCGTGCAACCAAACCCAGGTATTGATTTCATAGAGATGCGGATGGGGCCGAGAGGCAAAAGCAGAAGATCGCATGATCACCGGAGTGCATCCATTCCATCCCTTGCAGGTTCCTTAGGAGAAGAACCCCGCAGGGACTGGAAGCCCATATTAATACAGCCACTTCCAATTTTTAATTTCCGGCATATCATCACCGTACCTGGCAATGTACGTTTTATGATCGATCTTTTTGTCGCGGATAGCCTGCTTGGCATAGGCCGCAAGATATCCCAGCTTCGGCACGCGATCGATCACATCCGCCACGAGATGAAACCGGTCGAGGTCATTGAGCACGACCATATCAAAAGGCGTGGTCGTCGTGCCTTCTTCCTTATATCCCCGAACGTGAAGATTGTGATGATTGGTTCGCCGATACGCCAGACGATGGATCAACCAGGGGTAACCGTGAAAGGCGAAGATAATCGGTTTATCTGTGGTAAAAAGCGTGTCAAATTCCTTATCAGACAACCCATGCGGATGCTCACTTTGTGGTTGAAGCTTCATGAGGTTCACCACATTCACCACCCGAACCTTCAGATCGGGAACCTGCTTGCGAAGAAGGTCCACCGCAGCTAACGTCTCTAGGGTTGGAACATCTCCGGCACAGGCCATCACCACATCGGGTTCTCCGCCTTTGTCGTTACTGGCCCATTCCCAAATGCCGATACCCGCGGTGCAATGCTTGATGGCCGCATCCATGCTCAGATACTGCAACGCCGGTTGTTTTCCGGCCACAATGACATTGACCAGATTCCGGCTGCGCAGGCATTTATCCGTAATGAATAACAGACTGTTCGCATCCGGAGGCAGGTAAATACGAATAACCTCGGCTTTTTTGTTCGCCACATGGTCGATAAATCCAGGATCTTGATGAGAAAATCCATTGTGATCCTGCCGCCACACATGGGACGTCAAGAGATAGTTGAGTGACGCAATAGGCCTCCGCCACGGGATCTCACCCCTCGTAACCTTCAGCCATTTTGCATGTTGATTGAACATGGAATCGATAATGTGAATGAAGGCCTCGTAGCAGGAGAAAAACCCGTGGCGTCCAGTCAGGAGATATCCTTCCAGCCAGCCCTGGCAGGTATGTTCACTGAGAATTTCCAACACCCGCCCATCCAGAGTCAGGAGGTCGTCTTCAGGAATAGTGTCCGCGACCCACCGGCGACCCGTCACTTCGAAAAGCGCACTTAACCGGTTGGAAGCCGTCTCATCCGGACCAAAGACCAGGAAATTTCGATTATCCATGTTGTGTTTCATGACGTCCCGAAGAAACGTGCCCATCACCCGCGTCGCTTCAGCGAACACCGTCCCGGGTTTTGGCACCTTCACTGCATAGTCCTGAAAATCAGGCATCTTGAGTTCTTTCAACAACAAGCCTCCATTCGCGTGGGGATTCGCGCCCATTCGGCGATCGCCTGTGGGGGCCAGCTCCGCGAGTTCCGGCATCAGCTTTCCGGTCTCGTCAAAGAGATCCTGCGGCCGGTAACTCTTCATCCACTTTTCAAGAAGCTTGATATGATCTTTTTTCGTGGCCATCTCGCCAAAGGGTACCTGATGCGAACGCCAGGAATCTTCCGTCTGTTTGCCGTCCACTTCCTTGGGACCGGTCCAGCCCTTGGGACTTCGCAAGATGATCATCGGCCAGCACGGACGCGTCGTTTCGCCCTGTACCCTGGCGCGATGCTGAATGGCCTGAATCTCCTTCATCACCTCATCCAGCGTGTCCGCCATGACCTGATGCATGGTCTCGGGATCGGACCCTTCCACAAAAAAGGGTTGATAGCCATACCCGATAAATAAGCTTTTCAATTCGTCATGGCTGATTCGAGCCAACACCGTGGGATTGGCGATTTTATACCCGTTCAAATGCAAAATGGGTAGCACCGCGCCATCCAACTTTGGATTCAGAAATTTATTGGAATGCCAGGCAGTGGCCAAAGGACCGGTTTCGGCTTCTCCGTCTCCCACAACGCAGGCGACAATCAGATCGGGGTTATCAAAGGCCGCGCCAAAGGCGTGCGACAGCGCATAGCCAAGCTCCCCTCCCTCATGAATGGACCCGGGGGTTTCGGGAGCCACGTGACTGGGAATCCCCCCAGGGAAGGAAAATTGCTTGAAGAGTTTTTTTATCCCTTCGGCATCCTGAGAAATATCGGGATACACCTCACTATAGGTCCCCTCCAAATAGGTGTTAGCCACCAAACCCGGACCGCCATGCCCGGGACCGGCAATGTAAATCATACTGAGATCATGCTTCTTAATGATCCGATTCAGATGGACGTAGAGAAAATTTAACCCTGGCGTCGTTCCCCAATGACCAAGAAGCCTCGCTTTCACATGCTCCAGGTTAAGGGACTTTTTGAGTAACGGGTTATCGAGGAGATAGATCTGCCCCACGGACAAATAATTGGCTGCACGCCAATAGGCATCCATACGTTGAATCTCTTCTTTGGCTAATGCTGTTTTTTTTGGTGAACCAGGCTTCATCTTCTCTCCCCCCTCTTCGCATTCGTGTTCATGTCACTTGTCAGCGATTGATGTGACGCTGACCCCCTCAGCCAGTTATCACGCCTTTTCACCATCGTCACCGTGTTTTTCTTGAGCCATCGCCAACAGGAATTTCCTGTAGAGATATTTTTCAGATTCGACCACGAGAAAAATGAACAGGCCCACGCCAACAATGCGAAGCCAATCCCAAGCAGAAATTCCCGTGGTCCCAAACAGGGTGTTCATCACCTCGGTGTAGGTGAAGAATCCTTGCATCAGCAGGACGATGCCTATGGCGAGAGGCACGTAGAGATTATTCAGCACGCCTTCCCGGGACAGCACAGAGCCATGCAATAAGCGGGCATTCAGCAAATAAAAGGCTTCAAAGACCACCAGCGTGTTGACGGCAACGGTTCTGGCTGTTTCAATGGAGGCCCCAATCTCACGTTCCCACACAAAGAGCCCGAATGTCCCCCCCACCGCTAACAAGGAGACAAAGCCCACTCGCCACAGGAGAAAGCCAGACAAGATGGATTCGTCGGGATGACGGGGTGGTCGGCGCATGACATCTCCTTCCACCGGCTCACAGGTTAACGCGAGGGCTAAGGTCACAGCGGTAATCATGTTAATCCACAAGATCTGTACCGGCGTGATGGGCAACATTTTTCCCAAAAAAATCGCGACAATGATCACCCCGGCTTCAGCCACATTCGTGGGAAGGATAAAGAGAATGGATTTTTGAATGTTGTCATACACCCGACGGCCTTCTTCCACCGCATGGGCTATCGAGGCAAAATTATCATCGGCCAGCACCATTTCTGCGGCTTCCTTCGCCACTTCCGTCCCCTTGATTCCCATGGCCACGCCGACATCCGCTCGTTTGAGCGCCGGCGCATCGTTCACGCCGTCTCCCGTCATCGCTACCACTTCGTTGTGAGCTTGGAGCGCCTGAACCAATCGTAATTTATGCTCAGGGCTTGTTCGAGCAAACACGTCGTTTTCCTGAGCAAGGACTTGTAATTGGTGCTCATTGCTCGTTTCCACCTCATGACCGGATATCGCCCGGGTTCCATCCCCAATGCCCATTTGCGCGCCAATGGCTCGTGCGGTGCCGACATGATCCCCTGTGATCATTTTCACTCGAATGCCCGCGGCATGGCATTGCCGGACCGCTTCAATGCCTTCCCTTCTGGGAGGATCGATAATGCCAAAGAGGCCCAGCATCGTCAGTCCATCTTCCACATCCTGAAAGCCCAATTCTCGATGTTCATGGTTGGTTGCGACAAATGCCACGGCCAGCACCCGTTGACCTTGATTCGCCATGGCTTCAATACGCTCCACCCAATAGGAATGCTCAAAAGGATGGTCTTCCCCGGAGGACCGCTGGAAGGTGCACATCTCCAGCACCCGTTCGGGCGCCCCTTTCACATAAATGAATCCATGACCCGCATGGTCGTGGTGCAACGTCGCCATGAAACGATGTTGCGATTCAAATGGAATCACATCCGTCCGTGGCCACATCTCCCGTTCCAGTTGGGAATCCAATCCGGCTTTTCTCCCGAGAGTGATGAGCGCACCTTCGGTGGGATCTCCAATAATCCTCCAATCGCCCTCCACCTGTTCAAGGCTGGCATCGTTACAGAGCAACGCTGCCCGAGCGAGTTCGGCCATCTCCGGCAAGTCAGAGACCGATATTTCCTTATCATCGATGGAAAATCCCCCATGGGGATCATACCCGGCGCCACTCACCTGGACGGTAGACGCCACAGTGGAAAGTGTTTGGACCGTCATTTCATTGCGAGTTAACGTCCCGGTCTTATCGGAGCAAATAACCGTGACCGACCCTAGGGTTTCCACAGCGGGAAGGCGACGAATAATGGCGTTCCGCCGCGCCATGGCCTGGACACCGATGGCCAGAGTGATCGTGATAATGGCGGGAAGCCCTTCAGGAATGGCGGCCACCGCCAATCCCACACTCGCCAGAAACATCTCACTGGCAGAATACTCTCGCACCAGGACCCCAAAGGCAAAGACCAAAGCCGTGCTTGTAACGATTCCCACACTCAGGCGCCAGCCAAACTCTTCAATCTTCCGGAGAAGCGGAGTGGTCAACGCCTGCACTTGTGCCAGCATGGCGCTGATCCGTCCAATTTCGGTGGCATCACCCGTCGCCACCACCACACCCCTGGCCGTCCCGGAGGTCACCAAGGTTCCCGAATAGGCCATACATTTTCGATCTCCGATGACGGATTTTTCGTCCACAGCTTCAGTGGATTTTTCAACCGGCACAGACTCACCCGTCAATGCCGCCTCCTCGATCCGTAGCTCCTTGACCCTGATAAGCCGCAAGTCCGCCGGAACTTTGTCCCCGGATTGCAGAAACACCATATCGCCGGGAACCAGGTTCTCCGCGGGGATTGAGCGACGGGCCCCATCCCGAAGCGCCATCGCTTCCACGGACAACATTCGGCGAACAGCATCCATCGCTTTCTCGGCTTTTCCTTCCTGGATGAACCCGATGATGGCATTAATCACCACCACCCCTAAAATCACACAGGTATCCACCCAATGCCCTAAAAAGGCGGTGACCACCGCGGCGGCCAACAAGACATAAATTAAAATGTTTTGAAACTGTGCAAAAAACCGCCGCCAGGGTCCTTGCGTTTTCGGCGGACGCAAGCGATTGGGACCATAGAGGCCCAGGCGCTGTACGGCGACATCCTGAGTTAAGCCTTCAACCTGACTGGCCACCTCTTTGAGAACGGATTCCATGTCCAAGGCATGCCAGCAGGGACCGGTGTGTTTTGGATCAGAACGGTTCATTGCGCTCGCTTGAATGGTGAAGAAGAACCCGACACAGAAGCAGAACGTTTTTGTTCAGGCATACGCTTCATAATGAAAGTGCTGAATACGGCGAATAGCAGGAGTGATGCGTTTTTTCATCGATGGAAGTGTTGAAAAAGCATGCCCTGAGTCTGACCGAAGGGTCAGCCGTGCCTGTGCCGGCGCTTGGGCAGACAGGCCAGCGGCGTTCCCTGTCTTCGCCGGAGTGGCTTCGCGTCTACGCACTGAAGCGCTTCGCCGCGTCACAAGCCAAACAGTCACCCTTCTTTTGAAACATCAGGATAGCTGTGGGCTCGTCTTATTCTGAAGGTTTTGCCGGCTCCTTAAGAGTCAACGATTACTCCTCAACCAAATTGAGAAATTCCAGGGCGAGCGACCAAGACCGAGCATGGGGCATAGCGGGAAATTTTCCTGGCGATACCCCCCAATGGTATCGCCTTAGATCCGGTGAGTCCTTTCGCTCCGATTATGATCAATTTTGCCTTCAACCGCTCCGCGGTTTTGATAATTTCGTCGGCAGGATCCCCTTTGGTTAAAAGGGAATCCACCTTCATGTTGAGTTCTTTGACCATTTGGCCTAAATCCTCCAGGTGCCTGGCTCCATCCTTTTGAGCTTTCTCCAGTATTTGTTCGGCCAAATGTTCGAATTCGGCTTTGCCTTTCCCCCAGTACCAGCCTTCCAGGTAAGCCGGCTTTCCCACCACATGCGTCACCGTCACCTTTGGAGGGGTCTTAAACGTCAACAGACCGAGCATCTGTACGGTATTCAGGGCATCGGATGAGCCATCGGATGCCAGAAGAATTTTCGCAGCAGTTTTCCCCATTGTGGCCTGGCTCAATTTTCCACGAACCAACAGAACGGAACACGGCGCTTCCCTCAGGACCCAACCACTGGTACTTCCAAGGAGAAACCGTTTGACCTTGGAAAGGCCCCGAGTGCCCACTACAATCTAATCCTTTACCGCCTGTAAAATTTCCGCTCCAGGAAGCCCTTCCACCACTAGGGATTCGATATTCACAGGGCGTTGTTCGAGAATGTTCTTTTTCATTTGCTCAAGAAAAAGCTTAGACTCGGTGACCAGTTGTCCCCTTGCCTCGGCAATCACTCTATCCCAACTCGAGGGTCCACCCGACGGCATGAGAGGGGGAGCATCTTTCAGTTCAATAATGTGGATTAAATAAATTCGGGATTGCTTTGGCCAATCCACCGACTTCACAAATCGGATGGCCTCCTGCGCATGTTCCGACTGATCAACCGCCACCAAAATTTTCATCCTGCTCTCCTTATCTCAGATTTCCTTCTTCTTATCCCGTGCTACCTGATTCATTGACATGTGCCGTCGATCAAACACACCCTTCTCATCCCGCGAAGTTGGCTCCCGATCTTCTCCGTCAGTGGTGTGGGGAATAGCGGCCATTCCCAGTTTCTTTTGAGTAGAACGGGGCACCTCGTCCGGCATGCACGACCCAGCCCCAAGACCTCCTGAAGCGGCACAATCGCCTGTTGGGGCGACGGGGAACCCCATGCAGGGAGAATGGCCATAGCCAGTGGATTCCAAAGACAAAATCTGCCCCCGACTTTGGCCTGAGGCAGCCAGGAAATTGGCAAATCGATAAACTGTGAAGCCTACTCTCAATCACCGATCTCCCAAGACCAGCCAGCGACATCGAGCGGCGTAACATCCCTACTCCTCATCAGAGATACACGATGATCCCGATTGGGTGTCTGATGCAGGCATGAAAGTCATAAATGTGGAACATCCCAATACCAGGACGACCAGGAGAAGCCACTGCAAAACAGCCGTCAAAGATGTCCCATTCAAACTAGGAGCGTTTCGCCTTTGAAGGTGACTTCTTCTTCGACTTGGTTTTCTTCTCTCCCACGTTTTCAGGTTTCGCTTGTATACCCGTTGGAACGGATGATGGCAATGAAGTCTGAACCTTGAGAATTTGTCGCTCTGCCTCAATCCAATTGTCCACGTCGCTTCCTTGTTTCCGGCCTCCCTTCTCATACAATTCAAAGGCACATTTGGCAATTTCCGAATGCAGGGTCATTTTGATAGCCGATTCCACCTGATCAACATTCAGCGTTCCACCCGTGCATTGAAATCCTCCAATCACCTGGTCTACTCCAAGCCGGAACGCTTGTGACATTAAAGTACTCACTGATGTTCCGGCCAATACCACCACTTTTCCCCTATAATTTTGTGCCCGCAATTCCCTGAGGACCTCCAGGCCGCTAGGCTCAGCCACATACATATCTAACACGATCACTAAAGGGGTTTTCTCCTTCACCAGGGGAACCACATCCTGTCGATGAGGCGGCACACAGACCTCATACCCTTTCTCCGCCAGAAAAGAGGAAATTTTATCTCGAAATTCCTGTTGAAAGGTGACAACCATAATCATAAATGAGAGCCTCCCATGGTCCCTGGGGCATTTTTATCTCATGCCATTCAATCAATAACACAATCTCTTCACCAAACAATAACAAAATCCATACCAACTCATTGTTTGTAAATAAATCCGCGAAAACCCCAGGCAACTCAAGCGCCACCTTTAGTTATTGCTCCTGAATCAAAGAGAGAGCAAATCATCCCCAGAGGCAAATTGCTACATCTCATGAAATTTAACCGGTTTCTTGTGAGGCATAATACCCGCCTTTGTGATTTTTATTGACACCTTGGTTTTGCTTTTTCAGTGAGATGCCAAACAAGGCTTAAACAGTTGCCTGACCGATGGCTACACCCTGGAATCGATACAATCAACCAGCCCCTGAATATTCTTTGTCCAAAAAAACAATCTCTAAAACGGAAATTGCTTTTTATTTCTTTCAAAATCCGATGCTCCCAAACTCCTTCAGCGTTTGATAATCGTAAAACCTTGACAGGATTCTCAGGCAATATTTCAGGAAGAACTACCTTATACGCTAAACCGCCTTTTGCGGAATAAGGGAAATCCTGACAAAGAAAGAATATGCCTGTGCAAAAACGTAGATATCACCATTCAGACGGTGGACGAACCACTGGTCCCTGTCGCAGCCTTTCACCAACCCCATTTTTCTTCGTATGGCTCTCGGATCCACATGACATATCCCCCCTCCGTCATGCCCGCAGTGACATTCCCCACTTTATACAAAAGGGGGGCCAGGGGGGATTTTCTCATTGCAGTTTTCTAGTTCAACCATGCCCAATGCATGCCGCTCGATGAACACCTGGTGCCAAACCTGCAAGGCATTGTCATCCTGATTATTATGAAAGTGGTGTTCTCCCTGTACCCCCGATGTAGGATACGTGAGAAAGGAGGGCACTCAAGATGGAATACCTTGCACTGG
>WHTE01000018.1 GCA_009377845.1 Nitrospirales bacterium
CGTGTTGCGGCCTGTTCGGCTCCGGCAAAATTGGGTATCCGTCCGTGCGGAGGAAAAGGGAAACGGGCCACCCGCTCAGCCTGCAGGCGATCCCAGACCTCCTTGCGCGCCGCATCTTTATTCGAAAACCGCTTTCTCATCGTATTACAACTTTGCCCCAGCAAATGATACGCGAATAGCCAGTCCGCGAAGGAGCGTCCCGCCCTTAGTGAATACCTCTGTTCGAGCTTCACCCATTCTCTTGAGCGCTTTACTTTTACCTGATAAAGTAAAGCTTGAAAAGGAGGACAGTTCATGGCCATTCAAAAACTCAGTAGCAAAAATCAAATTGTGCTTCCCAAAGAAGCGCGACAAGCCATGGGGGTAAAGGGAGGCGATGAGTTGCTCGTGGTCGTAAAAAATGACCTGACCATCGTGATGCCAAAACCCAAGCGCTATACCCGGGCTTTGCGTGGCCTGACAAAAGGAACCTACCCGTCCGGCTATCTTAAACGAGAACGCAAGTCGTGGTAGACAAGGTGCCCTTGAAAGGTCTGCCGCCCGATCGTGCGCGGATTGGAATTGATACCAACGTCTTCATCTATTTCCTCAAAGATCATTCACGCTACGCCCCATGGTGCGCCTCATTATTTGATCTCATCGAACACGGTCGCAATCCGGCTGTCACGTCCACCATCACACTCTTGGAGCTGTTGGTGCAACCGTACCGTGAGCGAAAAGAAGAGCTGGCCCAGAAAATATTCGCCCTCACCGGCACATACCCCAAACTCGATTGGGTTCCTGTGACGATGGATATAGCCGACCGGGCTGCCGAACTACGCGCGCGTTACCGCCTCAGCACGCCGGATTCCATCCAATTGGCCACGGCCATCAACCACAAGGCCAAATACTTTTACGGGAATGATCGGTCTCTTCGACGAGTGAACGAGATTCAATGCCTCATTCTGGATGATGTAACCTGACTCGACTCGGGTAGGCTGCCAGCTCCTTGTTCCCGGCCGCATAATTAGGGAACCCGCCCGTATGGGGAAAAAGGAAAGCGGACAAACCCTCAGCCTGCTGCTGGTCCCAAACCACTTTGCGAAACTCAGCTTTGGGCGCATGGTTTTTAAAGGCACAATCGGCCTCCCAACGCCGGCATGTGCCGATACTGGATTCCTGCATCTGCGAGACTCTTGGCCAGAGCTTCTGAATGAAATTGAGGATTGCGGCGAGAATACGGAGTCATACGGACGTCGGCCAGGACTTGTATGCCGTGCGTCTGGAGGGGCCCGATGAATTCCTCAATGGGCCGCGTCGAATGATCGATGGTCCATAGCTCCGAGAGTGTTGGAGTCTCAGGCGATTGAGGGTGGAGAAGCGTGTTATGTCCATTGGAAAAGTTGTTCGGCATCTTTCAGAATATCCATTGGCACGTCGTAGTAGGTTTATTGAGGTTCTGCTCGTCAGATTTTGGGCGAACAGATCAAGCATATAATTATCTTATCCCTTATTTGACGCACTCGGCGAGTGAGAAAGTGACGGGAATTTATCCGATATGGGAGATTCATGTCGTGCAGGACTTGAAACGTTTGCGGCAATCAATGCCACCTCTCACTGATTCTCTTACGATTGCAGCGCGTAATTCCCAGGTTTGTCGAAGTTTCCTTTGAAAGCAACAGTGCGTGGAAGGTTCGGACCCGTAGCAGTTGCTTCTGGACCGCCGAGGAAATCCGGCGTTGCTTGAACTTAGCCATCCCTCTCACAAAAGCGATGAAATGCATCCAAGAGATAGAGATCTAGGAGAAATAGCCAGCTAACTGCTAGCTCTTAGAGTGAATTGCAGTGTACTGAATTGCGCCGAATTGCGTTTAAACCCTGTCTGAAACCCCTTGAAAACTGTGCCATTTCTGACGGTAATTGCGCCGAATTACGCCGCATTGACACTTCTTGCTAACTTTTTGGCGCAATTGTAACCGGGCCGGTTCCTGGGAACCACCGGGAAGATTTGGTTTTCCCAGTGACGGAAACTAATCCCGCAGATTTGAGTTCTCGCAACAATTTCTGCACCTGATCACGGGTCAGTTGGGGAAGCACCTGCAACAGATCCTGCAGTCTGCTCCCTTCCTGTCTAAAGTGTTCAATGTGCTGAAGCAAAAGTGCTTTATTCGTCTCACGGTCCAGTCCTCGCTTGTGCGTATAGACACCCTTCTTGCCAAGAAACGCATAAAAACGCCTTGAGAGAATCGGTTTGGCTCCACGTCCACGTCCCGTCAGTTCGACGATACCACGGTCTTTGAGTAACCCCAGACGGTCTTTGAGATCCTGCGGAACCGGCTCTTCCCGTTGTACAGAGTCCAATACCAGGAAGTCCTGTGTTGTGAATGGACCCAAACCTTCCTGGGTCACATGCTGGAGGAACGTCAAAAAGCGTGGATTTGCACTTCGCCTTTCAGAGTGAGGCTCACCTGGAAGTCGTCCGTTCCTGTGAAATCCGGGCGAGGCTTGCTTTCCTTAATGGACTCTTCAAACATCCGATCTGCCCCTTGGCCAGACCGTTCGACGAGTCCACACCGTGCAAACGCTTCGGCCATCCTCCGATTACGCGGAGACTGACGCAACAGAATATTCTCCGGCGTGATACCAGGAGGGGAACCCTCCGGGACTGACACTTACCCAGCTAGCGTCTAAAAAGATGCTGACACCATTATTCATTCAGAAAGGTGATGGTATCGCCATTGGCAATGTGAATGACTTTGGCTTGAAAAGATGAGGTATCGACACTACTTAGAAAAGAAAACCCCAAAAGACAGGAAAAAGAAAAGGGACGTTCTTCGTATTTTTGAGTGAAGCTCTTAATCAGACCTGGGAAGTAGGTGTGGTATACCTAGAGGTAACCATGGGGGTGATTTTTTCTCTTTACATGGTTCAGGCCGGGTAAGACCTTCGGGAAGTTTAGTGTATTTATCTACGCAGGCTTGGTTGATTTGAGGTTGGGTAAGGTGTTTGGCGAGATTTAAATTCGCCGCTCGGAGTTTGGCCCCATACAGATTCGCCCCCTGCAGGTTGGCCGTCTGCAGGTCCGCCTCCTGCAGGTTGGCCTCGTACAGGAACGCCCCCTGCAGGTTGGCCATCTGCAGGTTAGTCTCCTGCAGGTTGGCATGGAACAGGAAGGCCCCCTGCAGATTGGCCAACGAAAGGTCCGCCCCCGACAAGTTTGTCCCGCTCAGTCTCGCCCCCGACAAGTTTGTCTCCCTCAGTTTCGCCCGCTGCAAGTTGGCCATTTGCAGGCGGGCCTTCTGCAGATTGGCCCTTGACAGGTCCGCGTTGACAATGAACGCACCTACCATGTTTGCATTTTGGAGGTTTGCATTTTGGAGCTTGGCACCCTTTACGAGTGGAATTTCATCCGGTAGTTTTTCTTCCTGTCCCGTCCAGGTTGGTGGTTTGGTAGAAATATCTGCCTCCTCAAGATTGGCGTACGTCCGGTATCCGAAATAGTCGAACAATCGTGGGAGGAGTATTAGACCATCGTGCCACTCGTATGGAATCATTTCGGGAGGGGAGGTGGATAAATCCTCCCAAGAATTAATGGGCTGGTATAGGCGGACTCCTTCTATTGTCCAAATAGAGAGCGTCAAAAATGATATAAGGCACAGTCCCAGGATTCCGAGCGTTAAAGAAGAATGCTGATAGGCTTGGAGACTTTTCATTTTCTCTTTCCACGACAAAGAAGAAGTCCTTTCACCACGCAAAGTCTTTGCTGCCAATCGATAGAGTAAAAGGGCTGCCGTGATACTGACCGCCAATACCCCTACATGGAGGGAGGTTCCCACCCAATCATGCCGAGGTACATACCGTAACCAAAAGAGCAGAAAGGTGAAGGGGACTAACCACCAGGCAAGCAGGATGGAAATACCTGTTTGGATTCGAGATAGGGCCGGACGGTGTTCTTTCAGGATCTGAACATGAGAGCGCACCATGCCACTGATAAGCCAGGGATAGACTTTTTCGTCCAAGGCTTCCCCATTGGGAAAAACTGCCGGTAATTGTGAAAGGCGTTCCCATAACCGTTGTAGGTACAAATGAAACCAAATGTAAAGACTTAGCAGGATGAGTGGAGCTGCCGCATAGAATCCGACAATGGGGATGTTGGTTTGAATGATAGGAAGTGAGGACGACCGTGAATTGGTGATGAGTTCCACATCCGTGGTTGTGGAAATGGTCAACCAACAATATACACAGCTCAGGAGAAGAGAGAGAAAGAGTTTTTTGGAACATTGGGAAATTTTCTCAATCTGGGTGAGTCCCTCGAATTTGGCGATGTCGGCAGGCAATTTCGCGCCGGAGACATTGGCCCCAGCTAATTGGCTGGATTGGAGACCTTTTACATCAGTGAGGTTGGCATCTTGCAGATAAGCTTCTCGTAGAATGGTGGCATTGAGGTCTGCTTGTAAGAAAGCAGTCTCTTCAAGATGGGCCCCCTGAAGGTTCACTTTAAAAAGACTTGCATTTTTAAATTTTGACTTTTGAAGATGGGCTCCTTGAAGGTTGGAATAATTAAAACAAACTTCTTCAAAGTCGGTCTCTTGGATATAGGCCCCCTGGAGATTGGCTGCCATAACCTTAGCCTTAAAGAAGTCCGCACCGTTTAAAATGGCTCCCCGCAGATTTGTTTCTATAAAATTTGCCTGCTGGAATTTTGCATTCATAAGAACCGCCTCTGAGAGGTTGGCCCCCGATAGGTCTACCTTAGCCACTCCATGTTGCTCCCTCCACTTATTCCAAGCCTCAACGCCCTGCTCAAGAATTTTTAAATGTTCTGGGTTGGCCATAAGGTTGTCTTCAGAAAACGGTCTTTGGTTGGACGAGGTGATGAGAAATTCCACCATACAAAATTTTGAGATTAAAAGAAATGTAGGAGGGAAGAAATAGGTGTACTGGAACATTTTCTCCAGTACAGGCAAAAGAGGGGAAAGGGGTTGTGAGTCTTTTAATGAAGGAAAATGATTGCTAGAAGCATGGCAGGCTTGTGAGCAAGCATTGCGGAATTCCTCTACACGGGAATAATCTCCCTCTCATGGCGCAAGCTCCATTAATCGAACAAGAACTTACAGCGGCAGAGGCAGCGATGAAAATCGGCAATGACGGCAAGGCGCGTGTTTGTGCGCGACGGGCGGTGGCTCTTGTGGATGAAACCTGGCTGGCGAAACGATCTGACCGACCCTTTCGTGGGGATTCCCTGGCGCATCTTCGCCGGATTCAGGAGGATCTGTCTCTCCCCCTTTCCATCCGACAGACGGCTGAACGCTTGAGTACGACCGTCACCAGGAAAGACTCAGCCCCATTCACCATCGACCCCCTTGGCGACGCCAAAATCATGATTGAATGACCCTCCGTAATAGCATATGACGCAATTTGAATTTGCCCTTACGCAAAGAGTTAGACATCATGTCTCCGCTCTCTTCATTCCAGTTTTCACAATGATCGACAGAACCCTGTACCCCGGTAAGACCGTATTTTGAAGAAACGAATGCTGCGTTGATCGATACCAGAGAGAATGCCATCATATGGAAATCATTTTCCACAAAAGATTGGAGGGTGTTGTGGCACAGATCCTTGTTCGGCAAATCGATGAGAAAGTCGTGGACCGGCTCAAGAAGCGAGCCAGAGAGCATGGTCGTTCGCTTGAATCTGAAGTCAGGACCATTCTTGAAGAAGCCGTGCCCGACTATGAGGGGACGTGGAAACGGATTGAGCAATTTCAGAAGCGATTAAGGAAGTCTGGCCGGAAATTCAGCGACAGCGCTGCGTTGATCCGTGCAGATCATCCATAGCCCACAGTCTTCATGATCCAGAAGAATCTGATGGAACAGGAACTTTCGATGGCCGAAGAAGCGTTGAAGATCGGCAGGCTTGTTGGGCTTACTGGGGAAATTGTTCGGCATCTTCCAAAATATCCACGGGCACTTCATAGTTATGATTCTGAGTCTGTTAATTATGATACCTCAGGTCAATGATTTGACACAGAAGGGGATGAATCCTAGATTGTTTACGTTTTCCTGTTTTCTTGATAATTGATTATCTTATAAACCGTCCGTTTTCTGTTGAGATGTTCATGCTAAGAATGTCCCATTTTAAAGAGTCGCGGAAATAGCAGTATGCTGGACATAGTCGGATTTCTTAAACCGGTTTTCTCTATGGGCCGCAGAGCCTGGAATTACCTCTCTCGTTTATTTAGGGAACGTCAAGCTGGGCGTAGGATCTCTCCGACTGATGAAAGCCCTTTAATAGACGAAGAATTCGACAAAACGCTTGCTCGGCTGAGAGGAGAAGAAGGCGAGGACGCATTTCTAAGTCAAATTAAAACTTTCATTGAGCATTCACTTGTTACTCCACCGTTTCTTCGAGAAGAGGAAATAAGATATTGGCTCGCTGCAGAGCAGGTTCGTTGCGACTTGAAGGCATTGGCATCTCTTCGCCTAAGAGGCGTTATTGAAGATGACAACGAGGTAAAACAGCGCCTTATCCAAGCCTATGGCTCAAGCGTCTCGACCAAGCACAAGGCACTGGCAATCGAGGCAATTGAGGTCATAGTTGCAATCCTTGTTACTGGCTACAAGACAAGCCTCCAGGGGCCAACATTTCCATTAGCAGGTTTGATTCAGGCCAGTTTTACCGAAAACAGAGAAGAATTAGAAAGAGTTAGCCAAGAAATATCTGGCGTTGGGGAAAAGCTCGATAGATTCGGGCCAGACAACTTTGTAGTGATGGCGCATACAGACCAAGCCACAAAAGAATTGGATCGAATTCTCAAAAGGCGTGGATTTCGGGTTGATCGCGTGCATGATGAAGTTCGCCTTCTAGCTCGACAAATCATGGAGGGAGATTTCCGTTACGCGGATCAAAAGACCAAAACGAAAATCCTATACTGGGCGGCAAGGCTTCACACTTCTGATATCCAGCACATCTTATCTGCAAAAAACTACCTTGCGAAGCTTCACACGCTTGATTCCAACCATGACACTCGAATTGTCGACGCATACATCATGGAGAGGGAAGGAAATATTGAAGGGGCGCTTCAACTTTTAAGGGATATCAATGACCCTGATGGCCATTCTGCTCTTTTGACAGTTCTAATTCGAACTCGCGGAAAAGAGGCTGCTCTGTCGTGGTTTGAGGAACAGCCAGAACACGAGGATGCTAAATTTCTGACTGGCCTAGGTTGGGTAAATTTGGCAGTTTCATTGGCTGAGATGAATAAATGGGAAAAGGCAATAGACTACCTCGAAGGTGCTCAGGAACATTTAGAAGAATGGCCGGACTTAGCATTTGTCGAAGGGGTCTTTAACGCGGCCATGTTACTTCCAGCTGAGATGCGACACTTGGCTCTACGAATGCAGATCTTTCATTCACAGATACAGACCGTCAAAGGACCTAATATAGACCGGCGACGGATTCGTGCATATGAATGCTTCGATCAGGCGGCGAAACTGATGGCAGCAATTGGTGAGGGTAAACGGGCGGAGTTAGCGATAGCCTGGCTTTTGTGGCTTAGACTCACGAATGAAACAGAAGAAATCGCTGGGGCAGCTCGGGAAGAAGTACGAGAGGTCATGAAAGATCCTGCACAAGCAGTTAATTTACTGCCTGTCGCTCTCGCATTCGGCGTGGATTTTGATAAGGACCCATTCCAACGATACCTTGCACAGCGCAGACAGATGGGTGGTTTGGACGGTCAGGAGTCTTTCGCCGAATTTCTTTTGGTCGAGACCACCATGTCTCCTCACGAGTATGCAGAGTTTCTAGAGCGAGAAGAGAGTCGGCTCGTTAAGAATATTTCCCTTGCATTGATTGCAGGGAAACGAATAGAGGCGCTCCTAGGGGACGGGCAGGTTGCACGAGCAAGGCATGTGTTGGAAGCGCACAAGAGTGACTTTGTTGGGTATGACTACGATCGCCTCCGTGTAATGATTCTCAAAAGAGAAGGTGGAGATGCCCGAATCTCACTTGAAGAGATTTATTCAAGGACTGGAGAGTTACTAGATTTACAAAATCTGGTACGAGAAATTGAACAGGCAGGGGATTGGACGGCATTAACTCCGCTGGCGGAAAAGCTATTCCAACTCGAACGAACAAAACACAATGCGGGTCGGCTAGTCGAGTGCATGCGGCATGATCCTCAGTTTGGATATTGTTCTATTCTGGAATTCTTCGCGGAAAATCCAGATGTGGAGGATTGGGGTAATGATTTCAGATCGGCCCAGGCATGGGCACATTTTTATTTGGGCCAATTAAAAGAGTCTCGTGCAATCAATGACCAGCTTCTCAAAGCCCGCAACAATCCGGCAGATCTTCAGCTCGATATGAACTTAGCTATTCAGTCTGGAGACTGGGAGCGATTTCCAGCGATCGTCGATCGGGAATGGAGCAAGCGAGATAAATACAATGCGGATCTACTACTTCGCCTTGCATCGTTAGCTGCTGAAGCTGATGCAACCGCTTGCCGAACAATTGAGCTAGCCAAACTTGCGGCAAGCAAGGCCCCAAATGATCCAAGTGTGCTTATGAATGCCTATTCACTCACCGTTCAATTGGGGCGAGACCAGGATGCAGATCCATCATGGATGTCCCGAGCAGCAGAATTGTCTTCTGACAGTGGTCCGGTCCATCGGATGGACATGCGGACTCTTGTTCAGGAGATGATGCCCGCCCATCGTGAGCGCGAGCGGTTAATCGAGCGAAATTTACTCCGAGGGGAGGTGCCCTTGCATATGGCAGCTGCCATGCTCCATATCCCACTGTCACGGATACTTATCGACCTCCCTCGGCGGAATGCAGACCAGAGTGACGGTCGCCGCCGTGTGATAATTCCAATAGCTTCAGGAGCGCGACAGATCATCGGACTTCAACGGTCCTGGGTTATGGGTTTAGATATCACCTCCATAATGGTCCTTGGATTCCTGGACCTCCTCAGAAACGTCCTGAAGGCTTTTGATCGTATTGTTCTGACACCTGAGACCATGATTGTTCTTCTCGACGAACGTCGCCGAGTGCGCTTTCACCAACCTTCGCGCATCAACAACGCCGAAGAGATTCGTGAGCTCATTGACAAAGACAGCTAAGGCCTGTGACTTCATCTACAGAACCACCGCCGTGGCTTGCCGAGGAGGTTGGCCGGGACCTTGCTGAGATACTTGAAGATGCCCGTATCAACAATGGCCGTGTCGTTCGTCCTCGTCCTATATTCCAATTGCGCACATTTCTTGAGAAAGAAGCTGACCTGAAGGAATATGACAAACTAATCTTGTCGACCACAGACTTAGGGCGCCTTTTTGTTGAGTCAGGGAAGCTTAGTCGTGAGATATATGAGCAGGCTAGGAAGTATCTGGTTATGCACGACAAAGGCCAGGAAGTGAGCACACTGACAGCTGCCTCCATTTTCAACGCCCCCCTATATCTCGATGACCTCGCTGTCATATATCTTCAGCAAGCTGGACTCCTGCAGTCGGTGTGTCGTTGCAGTGTAGATCTTTGGATCCACCCATCCATGAGGGAAGAGCAGTCCACTCTTGTGGTCACGAACAGAGAGGGTGAACGTCTTAACGAACAAATAGACGACATTCGGTCCGCACTACGCGAGGCATTAGATATTGGTAAAGCTGGTTTTCTGCCCCGACATGAGCTCGAAAATGAGATGGTTGGATCTTTGGCAGGATTTCTTGCGGACACTGGAACGTGCGATATTATCTCCATCGATGACCGCTGCCTGAATCGCCATGGTCTCCTTACGGACAAAAATGGACGCAATGTGCCGATCACATGCACTCTGGATCTAATTAGCTATCTGGAAGCTCACGGATTAATAGACACCGCGAAGAAACAGGCGACCTTGCATCGGCTCCGGGAAGGGGGTTTCGCTTTGGTATCGGTAGACCCTGATGCGCTTCAGCGATTGTTGCGCGCAGCATTATTTGATCAGGACAATAAACTAATCGAGAGTGCTGAGCTAAGGGCTCTTCGCCAGACCCTTATGCGTATTCGCAGCCTTGATATGATCCAGTGCCCCCTGGAATCACCGTATCTGGCTAGGCTCCGTATTGCCTGTATCCTTACAATTCGGCGTTTATGGGAGAACAATGATTCGCCCATACAGCATACAGTTGCTCTTACGGACTGGGTTTGGAATAACGTAGCACCTTCGCCGCTTGACTGGGAACGACCTGCTTCTTCTAGAGAAGACAGTTTCCCAGTTCGTGAAGCCTATGTTAGGCACCTAGCTCTTCTGCTCAGTCCCATGTCGGGTGTAACAAAGCAACGGTATGAAACGTACTTGAACTGGATTGAGCGAGGTGTGTTAGAGCCATTGCTACCAGCCAACAATGACTTAATTGATGATTTGGTCAAGCAAATAAAGATCGAAATCAACCAGCTGGTCGAGAAGTTGAGCAATGAAAATTAGCAGAGCCTTAATCGCTAGACACTTGTGCAACCTTTTGCCCTCACGAGTTAAAAGGCGAGTTCTAGGGGACCTAACTTTCGTCTCTCAATATGGTCGATTTACTCAAACAATCCTGACGTTTGCTCCTGGAATTTCTATGGATCAAAGTGAGCTCTTTGCTGCGATCCGTCGTGCACTTGCTTGCCACGGGAATCAAAAAGTTGCAGATATCGAGGGCAATGAATTCTTTGTTATCTTCGAAGATGACATGGTTTTTCTTAAGAAGATGGTCGAGAAAGGTCCAAGAACATTAGCTCCGCTGGGCCAATTTCTGATTCTTTCACCTGATAAAGATACCCGGATTCGGGCAATTAATAAACTTCTGGATTGGCTTGGGCCAACGGCACCGGACTTTTCAGGATTGCTGATGGCAGCCGAGGAACACGATGTCACTGATGCAGAAACTGGAAATATACTAGAAGAGATTATTAATGGCTTTGAAGCCCACCGAACAAGAATCGTTAAAATGAACAATGGCGGAAAAATCCAGCTCGATGATATCGTGCCAGATTCACTTTCCTATTTTGAGCGTTTTTGCGGCCCAAATCCTCGGGGTCTTTCGCCAGCGGAGTACCTGACCAAAATACTACCTTCATGTAGGAAACAATTGTTAAGCAGGAATCTTGAACGAGGCCTGGAGATCTGCTTACTTGGTGCGTTGCGTGATGATCTTATGCCCGCTGCTTGGACTGACAAAGTAACCGATGAAGAAATGTGGAATGCACTAGATTCAATCGAGATGCAGTGCAACCCGTTTGGACTCCTTGGCGTACTTGATATCGCAATAAATCGCCAGCATGACGAGCGATACAGGAACTTAGCAGATGAGATTATGGGCAAACTCCTACAAGACCAATTGCTTCGTCCAGATGGCGGAGATTGTTATGACCTACTCCCTCTCTTTTCGCAGCTTGTGCTTGACCGAATAAACGTACTTGAAGGCGGGGCTTTATGTAGACCATTTTGGAAGCGGATGTGTGCATTGATGCATGCTGGAATACTTATGCAGTCAACCTTGCATAGACAAATTAATATGGACGCTTTGCGTGGATGGGTTCTCTCCAATAGAAATATAGCTGGAACATATGCGAAGATGGTTGATCTGCGCCATGAGCCGATGTACCGAGCAGGGGAAATGTCACGTTCCTCTCTTCGAGAAGAAATTATAGGAAGGCTTGTGATGCTTAGGGATAGACGCCAAGCTACTGGTTTTCCGGTGCCACGCTCTGAGAAGATTGCCGAGGCCATGACCCGTCTTTCTAGCAAAGGCTCTCCACTAGGCTGGGCAATGCCAGGGCCACTTGATGGACATCGGCGACCAGCCGAACAGAAAGGACGCAGCCTGTCAGAAACTGACGTCACCAATATTCTCGAAGAGCTTTCCAAGGACCCTTTTGGTCCAATTTGGTCCAAATTAGCCTACTTCTCTCAATGCTTCGACCTGGGTCCAATAATCCTGCTGCGAGCGTGCGAGGTGAGTTCAGGGTCAGCCTTCGAGATTAAGCAGTTGGAGGGGCAGACACAACCAGATCGACTGTTCGATATCTGTCTCGTGGCTGCAGCCCACCGGAATACGGATTTGGCTCGGTCAATCTCTGCCATAGCTCTAGCGAGAGCGCCGCATGCCCAATCTGGCGTGAAGGCCCTGGCAATCTTTCACATCCTCTTAGTTGCCAGCGCAGCGTTCGAGCGGGATGATGAGTGGTCGCATTGGATTGAGGAACAACTCGCAGGCCTTGCTAACAGACTGCCGCAGGGTGAAGCTACGAAAACTCTTTTGGAACATATGGACCACATCAAAAGAGTCTTGCCGCTTGAACGTTCGATATGCTCACGGGCAGAAGCAATCGTCTCTGCAGCAAATTGAGAGGAACCAACTTAGGAAATGAATAAGGGGACGGGACACATTGTGGAAGGAAGCATTTTTGGATTAGACAAACCATTCGAACAAAAATAGTGAAAATACAGCTGTATAATTTCAGCTCATGACTCAACTTGTATTAATCGAACAGGAGCTCGCTGCAGCCAAAGAAGCGTTGAAGATCGGCAATGAGGGCAAGGCGCGTGTCTGTACGCGGCGGGCGGTGGCGCTTGCCGATGAGGCCTGGCTGGCGAAACAGTCTGATCAGCCCTTTCGCGGGGATTCCCTGGCGCATCTTCGCCGGATTCAGCAAGATCTGTCCCTCCCGCTTTCCGTTCGCGAGGCGGCTGAACGCTTGAGTACGACCGTCACCAGAAAAGACTCCGCCCCATTTACCACCGACCCCATTGGCGACGCCAGAATCATCACTACGTATCTGACTGGGCCTTAGCACCCGCCTGTTTGCTCCTCCCTGTGTTTGATCAGCCGCCCAGCCTTTAGCTATCGGATTGCCTTATCATGTCGTTTACCTGTTGCGTTGGCTGGTTCAAAGGATGCAAAAGACATAGCAGACATTTTTGAAATCCTGCTACATTCTGCTTTAGTGGTTTCTAAAAATAAAGCGGAGCCGTTCTTGTTTCAATGAAGGCCTCTGCAGCAAGAACGGGTGAGAAGAACACGGAATCCGAAAATCCCCCTAATCCCCCTTTTTCTAAGGGGGAATGTAAATATCTTACTTGCCCGCAAATTGAGGTCGATCATGCATCGTGTGATTCTTCTTCTTGCCGTCGGATTGTTGTTTTTTTCAGCCGGGTGTACCACCGGGCATCAGGATCTTTCCTCTTTTCCCGAAAGATTTTCTCCGCAGACGGTCATTGTGTCGCTTGATACGTGGCATGCCATGCTTGCGTTTCCGACTTCAGAAAACGGTGAACAGGTGTATGAAGAATGGGGGTATGCCGAACGTGCCTGGTATGTGGATGGGGAGCAAGGCATCAGTGGAATGTTCCGCGCGCTGTTTTGGCCGACGGATGGCGTTGTCGAAGTGGGGCGGCATACCGCAATCTGGGCGGAGCGGACGCCACAACCGCCGGCCGAAGTGTTTGTGTTTCATCTCGAAACAGAACAATACCGGCAATTACGGCTGTTCCTCGAATCCACGCTCTTATCCCGAACGGCTCTTGCCAGTTTTGGAGGTTCAGACTTTTATCCATCGGTCCGGTCCTACCATCTCTTTCACACCTGCCACCAGTATGCTGCCCATGCGCTTCAGGCAGCCGGCCTTCCGCTCACGCCGGCGTTCGCCTTTAACCGGACCAGCCTCGGGTGGCAATTGAGACGCCTCCCACAGAAATTAGATGATTCGTCTTAACGGCGAATGGAAACTTGTCGTGATCGTGAATTCCCCAGGCTTCCTCATCCTTGCCATTACGGTTACCGCCGGACGAGGCGGATCCACCGCCACAAATTAACGAGGCTGAAGAGTGATGAGGCTAAATAGGTGAGGGCGGCAGCCGTGAGGATACGCTTGGCTCCATATAAATCGGGGGGTGCCAGGTAACCCCCTTCTCTGAGGATCGGCAAAGCCCGTCGAAAACTCGCATTCCATTCCACCGGCAAGGTGATGAGATGCACCATTGCGGATATGCTCATGGTTGCCATCGCCGCGACCAATACGGCAAGGCCCACGGCGGGAATCCGGGCAATCCCGGCCAGCACAGGGATGCCCAACATGAGATACGACCCGGCCTTTTCCGCTTTCTGCGCAAATTTTATCAGGTGAGTCCGATCTTTTAAGAGTGCATAGCCTTCATGATCCTGCAAGGCATGGCCCACTTCATGCGCCGCGATAACCGCGGCGGTCAGGGATTTGCCGCTGTAATATTGCGGAGTCAGACCGACGACTTTGGTTTCGGGATTGTAATGGTCCCCGAGCGGCGTGGGTTCGACCCGAACCTGTTGCAGACCAAAACGATTGAGCAAATGACGCGCTAACTCGCCGCCCGTTCCCGGAAGATCGTCACGGTGTTGACGATACTGCCGGAACACCCACCACACCCACAGTTGGGGTCCCATCACTATTCCGATGAACATGAGGAGGAGAAGAATCAGGCGCATGGAACTATTTCGAAGTGGGACGTGAAATGGAACAAGTCAAACATTAATAATTTCGCAAGAAGATTGCGCAGTATTCGGGAAAACCATAACATTTGAAAATCCCCCTCGCCCACTTTGTCAAAGGGGGAATTTTTCCAGGTATTACCCCCTGGCAAATTATTTTTTCATTTCTCTCCTCTTAACTTTTTACGAGGAGCAGGAGACGATAATCAGGGGCTCACCGGGAGGAGGAGGAACTGCATAGGCGTCCATGCCGGGTTGGTCGGTAAACGGGTCACTCAGCAGGTTCAATAATCGGTCAATCTCGGAATAATCCCGCTGCTGTACCGCTTGTGTAATGGCCCGTTGCACGAGATGATTCCGAAGGATGTACTTGGGATTCACGTTGTCCATTCCGGCTTGACGCTCATCATCACGGCTTTTTTCCGCCCTGAGCCGTTCCCGATACCGTGCGGCCCAATCATCAAGTGCTTCCCGGTGGAGGAATTGGTCACGTAACCCGGACGGCACCGAGGGACTTTCCTGGCGAAAGGTTCCCAACACCCGGAACAAGGTGGTGTAATCCACGTGGCTGGAATCCATGAGATTCAACAGATCGGTCACGAGTTTGTCGTCTCCCGCGTGCACTTCGACCAGCCCAAGCTTGGCCCGCATCAATTCGGCATATTTCCCCAGCATAGCCTTTTCATACACGTCAGGAGCCGCATTCACGTCGTCTTGCTCCACTAAGGGGGACATTGCCCGTGCTAGGGCACGAATATTCCAAAAGCCGATGTCGGGTTGGTTCTGGAAGGAATACCGGCCGTGATGATCCGAGTGATTGCAGATAAACGTCGGATCGTAGCATTCCATAAATCCAAAAGGGCCATAATCCAAGGTCAAGCCCAGTATCGACATGTTGTCCGTGTTCAGGACGCCGTGTGCCCACCCCACGGCTTGCCATTGGGCGACGAGATGCCCGGTGCGGACCGCCACCTCATGCAGCAGCCTGGCATACCCGTTCTCTGATCCCACTAAATGGGGGTAATGATGTTCGATGACATAGTCTGCCAACGTTTTCAGATATTCGTGTTGGCGGCGATAGTAAAACACTTCAAAACTGCCAAACCGCACATGGGTCGGCGCCATCCGGAGCAGCATGGCCCCCGGTTCCGGCGTTTCCCGCCAGACAACTTCTTCCCCGGCCACAATACACAAACTCCTCGTGGTGGGAATCCCCAGCCCATGCATGGCTTCGCCACAGAGATATTCCCGGATGGTCGAGCGCATCACCGCACGGCCATCGCCATCGCGTGAGAATCTAGTGAGCCCCGCGCCTTTCAATTGCAGCTCCCACCGCTCACCCTTTTGGTTTCGCACCTCTCCCAGCAGAATAGCCCGCCCATCACCGAGCTGCGGCACGTAATGCCCGAATTGATGCCCGGAATACAGCATGGCAATAGGGTCACTTCCAGGCAAAAGTTTGGCTCCACAAAAATATTCAGCAAATTCCGGACGGGTCAATTCATGGGGATCAATATTGAGCAATTTGGCGGCCGCCGGATTCATGCTCACGACATGCGGATTGGGAAAGGGCGTAGGTTTCACCCGTTCATGGAACACTTGAGGTAAGCAAGCATAAGTATTGTGGAAATCGAGATGTTCTAACTTGACCATGACTTCATTATCCGCGACCTACCCTGGGCCGGGCAACCACATGAGCCAAGGCATCACCTTGAGATCTTCTGCGAGACCCTTGCCCGCATCGAATTATTGCAAGACCATATAAGGCAACCGGCCAAGGCAATCGACGAGAAAAACTATTGAATCGTCAACCAAGTCATTCTGCGCAGAACCGTATCTCTTTTGATTCAATTGTGTGTGGGATTCTCTCAACACACGTCACGTCATTGTTGCAGAATGTCAAAAAACATCATAAATACAATGCCATATAAATGAAGATATTTTTGGTTTGGTTTTTGCTTTTGTTTCTGTCAGACGCACTGAACGTATGAAACGTTTGTTATCTCGTGCATGCGTTTCTTCTCACAACACAGGAAAGTAAAGGAGTTCGCATGATTCGGATTTGTGCATGGTGTCAACAGGAAGGCAAGCGGGAAATCCTTGGTAGTATGAGCCCTGGGAACATGAATGAACCGGAATCCCACGGGATCTGCCAAGACCATGTACTCCGCCTTCGACAATCATACAAACCAAACCGTCGCCGCCCCATTCCGTCAACCACCCTCTTCTCGTCAGCAGTTTCTCACTAGACGTCGTTCGTCCATCCATTCTCATGCTGGCACTCCGGGTTGAGTGTTCTTTAAGGGATGTTCGTCCCCGAGCAATGGTGCAGACAAGCGCTGCAATTGCTGTCATGTGAGCCTTAACGAGGCTGTTGGATATTTGAAATATTTTGATTTTTGATCCGCATGTGGATAACCGAGAGCCATACGAAAAAATCGGGAGTGTTCAAAAAGGCCCGGCCAGTCCTGTCCTGAGGCCTCTCGAAGGGAAGGCCGCAGCCACTTGGACGGGCGGAGCGTACGAAGAAGTACGTGAGCACGGCCAAGGGGCGAGAACGCCGTTGGCCTGCCTGCCGAGCCTACTCCGCCGAAGTAGCTTCGGCTACGAAGGCCGGGTGTCGGCCGGGCAGTTGGGGCCGCGGGGGCAGACGCTGGTCGCCCAGCATGCCCCCGCGCTCGGGCCGCTTCTCGCCCCCGTAGTCAGTATCTATCAGCACGCACGCGAGGCGGCGAAGGCGTTGGAGAAGACCGTCAACCGCCAGGCACAGCAGGATGCGGTCTGTCAGCGCTTGATGCCGGTGCCGGGGGTCGGCCCCCTCGTGGCCAGCACGTATGTGGCCACGATTGATGATCCCACGCGCTTTGCGACCTCGACTCAAGTGCCCGCTTATCTAGGATTGGTGCCACGGGTCCATCAGTCGGGAGAGACCCACTATCATGGCCGGTTTTCGAAGGAAGGAGACAAGCTGCTGCGGTGGCTGTGAGTGGAAGCGGCTCATGGGTTGTTGACACGGACCAAGCGGAGCTGGGCGCTCAAGCGATGGGGGCTGAAGCTGGCCAAGAAGCGCGGACAGGGGAAAGCGACGGTGGCAGTGGCGCGGAACTTGGCCATTTTGTGGCATCGCCTCGGGGGGACCGGAGACTCGTTTACGCCGGTCCCCAGTTAAAGCCATCGCCTGCGCTTCATCGAGGAAAAAGGCCGGTGAGAAGGGGAGCAGGTTCGGGGCAGGTGACCTCGTGAAGTGTTTGAGAAACCGTCTTCTCGCGTTTCAGAGTGAGGCCCCGACTACGACCCCATTCTGTGGCGCTTGGCGACCACGGAGAGAAGCCTGAACCCTAAGCCCTCGCTCACTGCGACCAAAAAAACTTCTGGGAGAAGTTGACTCTGCTTTAGAGAAACACTCCCATTAAGTAAGAACGCAACGCCCTTCCTGCTGAAACCAGCGTCCAACGGCACAAAACATTAGAGAGAGGTGAGAAAAAGTTGCAGAAGCCGGAAAGGAACAAACTTAGCGCGCCAGAACCCTTTGAACGGTTTGAAGGAGCTCATCTACCGTAAAGGGTTTTTGCAATGTGCAGATCGGCTGGTACAATTGGTGACGGAAACTCATGGTTTCACCAGAGGACGGAATATTCCCGGTCAGTGTAATCAGAGGGATGCTCGAAGATTGTTGAGAAACCCGCCGAATGGGCTCACCTTCTCCATCTTCCAAAGCCACCACATCCATAATAATCAGGGAGGCCTGAAAGTTTTCATAATTTTGAAGGCCTTCCTGTGATGTCCTGGCAACCATAACTGTATAGCCAGCCGTTTCTAAAGAAAGCGAAACAGACTCCCTCACCTGTATATCATCATCAATCAGCAAAATTTTGTCCATTGTGTGGACCATAAAAAAAACCCCATGAGAAGAAAAACCTTTTTCTTTTCATTCAAGAATGAAGCAATTTATATTCCTTTCTCATTTCCCTTTTCAAGACAACCGGCATTCTCTATGAAAACAATACATTAGGAGTTTGTATTGACTCGGTCCTCGCATCATATGCAGGAACAACCCTTCACGTTGCAGGAAATTCCATTCATAGATTCCAACATACCTGCCTGGAGAGCACGGTTAAGAATCTGACTTTTTTGGGAAATCTGGCATTACCAAGACGACTACTTTGTGGCATGTAATTGGTTTTTAAACCTGCAACTGTGCTTCCACAGCCACCACATTTGAATCCCCAATCCGGTGAGCATCGCAGCCAATCCCACATACAGTCCGGTCACTTGCCCATAGAGAACCCCCACAAACAAGAGGAGAGAACTCCCTGCCAGGTACAGACACACCGCTTGAGTAATACAAGTGGTCAACCCACGATGAACTAATTCGCCTTGAAAAAAACTTTCCCAAGGACTCAGGGCTGGAAAAATCACAACCAGCCAGAGAGCCGTCGAGGCCAATGCGGAAAGCTCTGGAGTCAGAGCAGCAACCCATTCAAACCAAATAGTGGAAAGCGGAGTCGCCGCAATCAGCAAGAGAGTTCCACTCGTGCATAACGAAACTAGTCCCACAAACTGCCTCAGGGGTGCAAGAAAATGAGGCCGGGCATAAAGCGCGACGACCACCTCCTGCATGGCAAACCCCACACTCCGAAAAACAAATGACAACCCTCCCAGCACTGGCCACACGGCCAAGGATTCCAAAGCCTGTGGCATCCGGCTTATGGCCGCGCTGACAATGGGCAACGTCGCAAGGGTGATGAGTGGAGTGAAGGCCAGAGGCCAATAAAAGGCGCCTAATTGTTTGAGAGTGAGAGGCGCCACAGGATGAGGATTGCTCTCTTTCAGATCTTTGAGGATCGGACGCACGAAAAGGAGGATAAAACCAGCCTCCACAATCACCCCGGACGACATCGCCACCGTCGCCACCACAATCCCCGAAAAACTATTGACGACCAGTCCCCCCAGCAGAACGGAGCTACTCACGGTTAACCGGACCAAGGTTCCGAGGCCAATAAGGCGAGTCTGACCTGCCCGGATAACCACTCCTTGAAGAAACCTTCTCACAGCAATCGATAGGGTCCATGGAGTCATGCATTGCATGCCGATTCTGGCCGGTTCCACAATGACCTCAGGAGCCCCTAGCACATCTTTCGCGATAATGGCATACAAAGGGGTAAAAGCCACCACGATGTGGAGCAAGGTCAGAGTACTTCCCAAGAACAAAATAAAATTTCGAATAAGCCTGTAGGCGGACCAATCCTTACACAACGCAGTTGAAGCGACCAGAATCATAATAACGGGAGCTTCAATCAACAGTGAGAGAGGAAAGACCACCCCACCATAGGCCGCTAAATGTACTTCGGGATCAGCCAAGCGAGACATGGTGGCTGCCACAAGAGGCAACTCCAAGCCCATGAGCAACCAACTTGCTGCCAAGGGCCACCACATGCGGAAAATCATGAAGAACGGAGAAGAATAAGAGGGTGGCACGCGTGAGTGAGAAGCCACGAAACTAATCGCGGCTCAACAGGAAGACTTATTCAAAAAATCCAACATCGACGGGACACCTGATGTCGGGCGGAAGGATTGTTGCCCCATCATACGTAACTGAATACGGCTATTTGCCTTGGAATGCAGGAAGTGAGCTTTTCACTAAAGAGAATGCCCCTTTAGTGAAATTCTACCATATCATGAAAGCGAGCTGGTTCGCCAAAGGACAACGTACCTCACTGAGTGGAAGTTGTAGAAGGGGCAGGATCTGTCGGGATCCCATCGGCGACCAATTCCGTGCCTTCAGACGTAGACATCGTGGCGGACTCAGGAGTGGCAGTGGGGTAGCACTTATGACCATTCCCCCTGCCATCCTCTTCCTGAAAATCTTCCTGCTCGACGCATGAAGGCTTCCATGTAGACGCTTCTATTTCACATTCTTCTCCGGGATAAAAACGAAGGGAATCCCAATGAGTCACCCAACTCTTCACATATTTACGCATACTGGCTCCCGGAACAATTGTGGCCGGACCATCCGTAGCATTCTCCCACATATGCCACCCATGCCCTTTGAGGTGAAGCGCACGAATTGCCCGATATGCCTCCTGAATGATGGCCGAAGAGGGATGCCCGATGGGAATACGCTGGGACTGCAATAAACCCATGCCCTTCTCAGCTTTGTCGGCTAACAACCGATCGACCTCTGTGTTGTTGGCCCGGAGTTTTTCCAAGAGTTTGACGTTATCTCCTTTTTTCTCCAGGACCCCTTCTCGAAAATCATTCGTTAACGCGAGCACGGTACCCAACCCCGGTAGGGTAGGGCCGTCATCCAAATTCATTAAGCGTGCCACCTCGGCATAGGATTTCGCCCGTTGGTTCACAGAATAACGACCAATGAGCTCAGCTTCATCAATCAGCAAAATCCATCCTGCATATCCCGCAGCTTGCATCAGACGAGCGGCAAACTGAAAGCGTTGAATGGCTAATTCCGCAGCAGACACTTTTCCAAACGTAAAATGCCCTCCAAACCCGGCCTCTTGCAGATACTTTTTTAAATCCCCGACTCCAATTGGATCCCCGGTCCAAAATCGGGTCATCCGATGACCCAATTCCATATCGGAACTCAATCGTTCATACAGCATCAATGTGGCGGCAAACCGTGCATCAATCCGACTTTCCGGATTGTTCACCCACGACACTAAATTTTTGTACCGAGGCGTCCAGACATCACATTCTCCGGCTATTTCCGAAAAGATTTCTCCACGCTTATTAGGAATCACCGCCGTTTCAATTGCGGAATAGTACAGACGGACTGGATGATATAGAGGCGTTTCTTTGCTAATCACAATCCGGCTGCAGATAAAATTGGCTTCCAATGCCAGGTTTTGGAGATACTCAAGAATATGCGACTTTCCACTTCCAAACTCGCCTTCTATCACCATGCCACGAGGACACGGACCGGTTGTAATATTTTGTTGGGTGGCTTCCAGTAACCGTCGAAAACGCCCTTCCACTTCTGGTTGAAGACATCCTAACGCGGTGACCACATGTCGGTTAGGAACCCCTGCCCTCAGACCTTCAATGACCCGACGGGCCTCACTATCGGGAACCATACTCTGCGGCTTCGGGCATGGAGGATTGATCCTTCCCTCTGGAGCCGTATCGGTTACATCTTGAATTCGCACCAAAGACGCTAATGGGTTCTGACGATGTTTAGGACGAATGTCATCCCACACGCGTAATTTCAAGGCTTCATACCGGTCAACGCCGCGACGGGCATCAGTGAGGAACTCTTGCGGAGCCAAAACCACCATCAACAATCCTTCAGTGTCATCAGCCGAATCAATAAACTGGCGAAGCAATTCAAATAAATCCATCGTGGCTGACGAAGAAAACGACAAGGTACCATCAGTCGGCAAGGCGTCTTTTTTGGAAAAATAACGGGAGATATCAAGTGAGAGAATAAGCCCTCCCTGCCCAGTTAACCGCAACCAGCGCGTTAAGGACGACAGCATGTACCGTGCATTATGACGCGACACTTTTTGATAGATGAGGGCTTTTTTGACTCCAGACACGAGCCGAAGATCTCCACACAACCACTCTTTCACGGCTGTGGCCAAGACCCGGTCGGAATCGCCAGCGTCAAGCTGAGCCATGCACAATCGGATCATGGCCATGCGAAATTCGCGACAAAGCCCCGGATCGCCTTCAATGGTTTTTTCTACCCACGTTTGGACATCACGCCGCAGCATGGGCTCCTTTCGTTCATTCAAGGTCGCAACCTGCCGTAAAGAGAATTCTCTTCGATTTGCGGGAATCCGATGGCCATTCTCTTCAAGAAGCCGCAGAACAAATCGATAGGCTAACTCATCCCAATCCACTTGTTTCGCGATCTTCTGAAACAGTCGCTCAACCATATGGGCTTTCGTGAATCGCGCGTCGACCTTCGCCAGCACATAGGCTTCGCGTTTGGCCAGACCGTCCAATTCCTGTTGGCAGGCTTTTAAGGCTTCTTCATGGGGAAACACCGCCACCTTGACAGCTCCGCCTCCCTCCCGTACGAAACTCGCAAGATATTCGCTTTGAAGAATGCTCAACCAATCGCTAAGAGGCAGATTAAAGAGTGGAGCCTCCTCCGAGGGAGAATTTTTCTTGGACGATGGTTTCGAATCTGATTGATGAGGCAAAAGAAGTTTTGGTGCCGCCAGTTGAGTGACATTGAGCGAAGACGGGAGGGGAGAAAGGCACTCCTCTTCCCTCACGGACTGCAACCGATTTAATGCCTCAATTAATTTGCTCATTGTGAATTCCCATCTCGCATGTTCATCCCCAAGATTTCAGACTGTCGCCGGTACTCCAAACCCGCTTCGATTACCATCAAGATTCTCCTACATATTCCCCCCGCATCACGGAATGACCTTAAACAGGAAAATGTAAACTAATTTGACAGGCTTGCTTATAGAGTTGGCCGGCCCGCGCTTCGCCTGCCTCGGCATCTTGAATCTTGAACAATGTTCGCCCGATTTCCCGAAATGGCACCCCGAGATCCACCGCATCCAATACCCGCAAATATATTGGCCATTCATCGCGACATTTCCGCCGTTCAAGATTTCGGCCCACTTGATGCTCTTGCCATTCCATGAGATCGGACCTGACTTTTTCGATTTGAGCCGGTATCGGCTTTTTAAGGTCAAACACCGCCGCCATCCGCCATTCCGATAAGCACAGGCTGACCTCTTCACCTCCCCCCAGCCAATCCGGCCCTTGTCCAAAATAGATTCGACCGTAATTCGAATCAAACGACAACATCCAGGGTTTGGCAACTGCTGGATTAGGCAGTCCACTGAGATGGTACTTCTCCAGTGAATTCGGCATTCGGGCTTTAAAGGCAGGATGATCGGGTGAAAAGACTTTTTTGCGATAACGAGTGGGGTAATGAGGATCGTTGGCGCAGGCCACATCAAATTCATATGTTTGGGGGTAATATTTTTCCCAATCCTTCCGGTAATCCGAACGGCGGCGGAGAAACTCCCACCGCCAAAACGTATCGTTTAAACTATCCTGCCGAGGATACGTTTCCTCATCCTTCCAGTTTGGAACCGTCCCAATTGCTTGGTGTTGCCCGTTAATTTCCTTTGGGGGTCGCTCACTACCAGGCATAACACAGGTTCTCCTGTTCGGATGTATTCAGGTGTAGATCTCGGTTAAGTTAACACACATAGGCCGGCACTGAGGTGTGCGCAGACATTCCTGGATGACTCCACATTCTGGCAACCAGCATGAGACCAGCACACACTTAGGAATTCTGAAATCCCTGTCTCAAAATAATTGTGTCGATTCTCAATCTACGTCACGAACAGCACAGGCAGGCGTCGCAAGATGAGCTGAATGATTTACCTATGATGAGGGGAACACGTCCTTCTCCTTGACCAGGAAACTCCATGCATCCATCCAAACCAAGAAAGCACGGTCACACAACAGGCTAAAAAAACCATGGCCAAGACGAAACAGATTTTCCCTAACATGTCGAAGACCCCCCAGGATAGCGGTCCTTCATTCCTGCCATTACTTTATGTATCGGCAGGATTTTTCCAATTCTTTACTTAATCTCTTAAAAAATTTGCTTTCCTCTACCAGAGTCCCCTCTTTCGATTTTACAAAATATTGGGTTAAAAATTCTACCCCCTTTAGCCCTCGATTTCACACCAAGAAAAGGCCCAACTAGTTATAGATATGAAGAACGAAGGTACTGCACATTTGTACTCATCTCCCCTGTTCAGACAGGATAAAGTTAGTGAATGAGCATGGATTTTAGAGGCAATTTCTCCAAAAGTACAAACGCATAGTTGAGTTCCAAGAGGATATGTCTATTGAGAAGAATAGGGAACTACTTCACATATTGAAGGCCATATGACCTTTCAGAGGACTTTGTTATGCTAAAAGTATGTGTTTTGAGAAAGGCGGAATGATCTTTCCGGTTTTCAAGTGCAGCATGCGCAAATTGAACCCTGGTCAGAAAACACAATTCAGTTACGATAGGGGTTTCCAACATTTCCGTGGACAAAAACATATCGAAGTGTCTCCTGAAATAACCCTCCCTTACAGCAAGGAGGAACATGGAGACATTAATCCTCGAGAGAAGAAAGGAATGATTCTTTAAAGAAAGAACCCGCTGAAAATTCCGAAGATCCCAAAAATAATGGTTGTCGTTATCGACGGAATACTAAACAAAGCTCTCATTTAACAACACCCCTTTTCAACCGGTACGTTGGTTGACAGAAAGGGGTTTCTACAATGTCCGTATGAAGAATTTTGGGAATTACGAGTGGATTGAAATCCCATTTGTGAAAAGAAGCAAAAGCCCACGGCATTCAGCTGTGTTTCAAATGAAGCTGTTGAATAATCGAAATGCTTTGCGTTTTGATCCGCATGTGGGCCACCAAGAATTATCAGGATAACAAAATAGGGAGTGTTCAAAAAGGCCCGTTCAGACCTGTCCTGAGGCCATCAAAGGGAAGGCCGTGACTTGCCTGGTGCATCTCGAATAAGAAACCCGGGCGGGTGGAGCGTGCGAAGGAGTACGTGAGCGCGCACGACGCGAAGAACGTGATGGCTTGCCGTATCTCGCAGAGGGTAGCGATTACTGTGCGCCCGAAGGCGGCCAAGGGGCGGGAACACCGCTGGCGGTATTTTTTAACACTCCCCAAATGGCAACCAGAGAGATTCATTCCTTCATCACAATCCTTTCCACAGGGAAAACCAACGATGTCTTACCTCAATAGGTTGAGAGAGAGCGCTAGGCCTTCATTTCTGGAACGGCCCGTTTTAATCCTTTTCCACAAACCCAAAGGGTATATTGTCACTCGAAAGGATGAGAAGGAGAGAAAAACGATCTATCAAGCACTACCGCCTTTCGTGTTGCAGAAAGGATGGGTGCCAATCGGGCGCTTAGACAAGGACTCCCGTGGCCTTTTGCTGTTCACCCGGGATGGAACATTGGTTGACCTGCTGACCGAACCGGGCAGATGCGAAAAAACCTATAAGATTGTTATCCGCGGAAGAATTTCAGATGAGGACTTATCCCGTGTCTTAATTGGAGTTCCCACCCCCATTGGGACATTGAAGGTGCACAGTATCACCAAGAGAAGAGAAGGCGGGCCAAAAACTCAATTAGAGGTCGTCTTAAAGGAGGGGAAAAACCGGCATCTTCGCCGGGTCTTTCACGCCCTGAAAGACCAAAAATTTCACACTCCCCTCAAGGTTCTTGATCTCAAACGTGTGAAGGTTGGCTCGTTGACCTTGGATATCCCAGTCGGAGGTTGGCGTTATTCAACACAGGAAGAAGAGACCCAACTATTCTCTTCCTTAAAGAAGCCCGCGCAGGAGAATTGAATTTCAGAAAGGAGAAAAATCACTCCTTTTCAATTTTTGCCCATGAGTCTCGTAGAGGCACAGTCCGGTTAAATACCAATTTGTCTTGGGTAGAATCCGGATCCAGGCAAAAATACCCCTGCCGCTCAAACTGAAACCGACTTCCCGGTGTCGCCTTACTGAGATCGGGTTCTACCTTACAGCCAGAAAGGACGGTCAAGGAATGAGGATTTAACAGCATTTGTAAATCCTGAAGTTCACCTCCCGAACCGGGATTCGATTGAGTCAACAAGGCCTCGTATAGACGCACTTCGGCAGGAATGGCATGCTGAGCTGAGACCCAGTGAAGGGTTCCTTTGACTTTTCGACTTGATTGAGTCTTGCCACTTTTCGTATCTGGATCAAACGTACATCGTAGAGCCATCACCTCGCCTGTTTGCGGATCTTTTTCAAAACCGACACAGCGAATAATGTAGGCGTATCGAAGGCGAACTTCCTGCCCTGGAGATAATCGGAAAAACTTCTTGGGAGGATCTTCCCGGAAATCCTCTTGTTCAATGTAAATTTCACGACAAAAAGAAATCCGTCTCTTTCCTTCGCTAGGATCTTCAGGATTATTGACCGCCTCCAATTCCTCGATCTGCCCGACCGGATAATTTTCAATGATCACTTTCAGAGGATGCAAGACGGCCATCACCCGTGACGCCGACCGATTCAAATCCTCTCTGATCGCATGCTCCAACAGGGCCATTTCAATCACGCTATCACGTTTCGCAACCCCGACCCGCTCACAAAAATTCCGGATCGCCTCAGGAGTGTACCCACGGCGCCGAAGCCCTTTGAGCGTAGGCAAGCGTGGATCATCCCACCCTTTCACATGCCCCTCTTCCACCAATTGGAGAAGTTTGCGTTTACTCATCACTGTATGCCCGAGATTCAAACGGGCAAATTCAATTTGTTGGGAATGGCAGGAAACTTCACATTCACGAAGCACCCAATCATATAATGGTCGGTGATCCTCAAACTCCAGCGTGCACAACGAATGGGTAATGCCCTCCAAGGAATCGGAAAGGGGATGGGCAAAGTCGTATGTGGGATAGACACACCAGGCCTCGCCTGTCCGATAATGAGTGGCATGTCGAATGCGATACAATGCAGGATCCCGCAAATTGATATTGGGGGAGGCCATATCAATTTTGGCCCGCAACACGTGCACCCCATTCTCATATTCTCTGGCCCGCATCCGGGAAAATAAGGCCAGATTTTCTTCAATAGTGCGTTTCCGGTGCGGGCTTTCCCTCCCCGGCTCAGTCAGGGTGCCTCGGTATAAGCGGATTTCCTCAGCGGTTAAACTGTCAACATAAGCTTTGCCTTTCTGAATAAGCATCACGGCATACTGATACAATTGCTCAAAATAGTCTGAGGCATAAAAGAGGCGATCGTCCCAATCAAATCCCAACCACTGAAGATCTTCTTGAATGGAGGTGACATACTCCATATTTTCCTTGGTCGGATTCGTATCATCCAGACGAAGATTACACAGCCCTCCAAATTCCCGGGCAATGCCAAAATTCAAACAGATGGATTTCGCGTGGCCGATGTGTAAATGCCCATTGGGTTCAGGGGGAAAGCGGGTATGGACTCGTTTGCCAAATTTTTGGCTCTCCAGGTCTGCAATGATCTTAGCCCGGATAAAGTCGATGGAAGAATGTTGGTCGGATGATGACATAAGGAACTGAGAGGCCTCAGAGTATCGAACGCAAAAAGTTCTGTCCAGTGGCAGATCTCAAAGACAAGACAATTTTTCCTGGTTTTATTGTCATGGGCTCTAAAAGTCCTGGAAAGACTGCATATTGGCGCCTTTCCCAATAACTCAATCCAAAAACCTTTGGCCTTTTTTCTACTTACCTCGAGGAAAGAATTCCACCCACGCTACCATGAGCCACGACAACTCTCAACAAAAGAAATAGAATATTCGTATTTCCCGCCAACGAGAACATTCTTCCTCAACTGCCCTGTCCATTAATTCATCCCCATTCCTACAGTCTGCCATCATCATATAACTCCTAATATTTGGGAGATGGTTTGTGTGCCGGACTCTTGCTTCTTTTAGTCCTGGTGCATAATCTCCTTCCTGTGATCGCCATCAGTCTGATCGCCCGTGAATGACTCATCCGTGCTTTGAAAAGGTCATGCTAGACTTTGACATCCAAGCTTAAAATACTTATGAATTGGCATCAAGGCCGAGAAAGTATGAGAGCCGGTTTCCTCTGAAAAAGAGCGGACTATTCTAGGAAGAAGGGGAAACGACCGTAAAAAAAGCCATCCGTCGTCCAGGTCCGGTTGTTCTGGTATATTTGGAGTTCTCTTGTCTGTTGTTCGGCGACGAACCCAGCTTTGCCGTGCCACTTGAGGAAGCGAAATAACATGGCTGGTTCGGAGAAAGTCCTGACGGCTACTTGGAACTCGTCACTCAATCTTCATCACCGCATGTGGTGAAACTCATGAAAGACAGCACTGACAAACGGCGGAAGATGTATCAGTAGATTGGATCCAAGCACGGAACAACACGATAGGCTGTGGAAGCCCTGGCGGGGAAGAAGGCCATTCAACACACTCCATCGGGCGTTTCATTTTGCCTCATGCGGGGGAAGGGATCATCCATCCCTAACACTGACTTCATGACGGTCTTAGGAGAAGGTTTTGGTGTAGACAAAATTCTGACGAACGGATACCCCATCTTTGCCTACCGGGGCCGGTTTTCCTTGTGGGGCAGATTCCTTGTCTTTAGTCCCCTTCGGGGCTTCATCTTTTTTAGCTTTCAATTCCGGAAATTCCGATACCTTCGTACCTCCGGCTTCTCCTCCCTCTTCCTGCCCCATTTTTAACTGTCTTGCCCACAGGTTAGGCTGGCAAACGATGTGAAAATTTGGAGCAGGCACTGAATCGTCAATGCGCCATAATTCCAATTCGGTCCCATAGAAATTCACATCATCTCGGGAAACAGCATTAAGCCAATCCAATGTTTGTCGAATTTCCGGGGAAATTTCCTGCGCCACACACACCACGGCCTTGGCATCGAGGCCGGCGGAATACATAATGAGTTTCCCTAGTGCGTCGGGATTGATGCCTTCCAAATGGCCTAACACAATCACGTAACTACCACTTTTTGCATCCTTCGCGAGAACGCCTCCAGCCAACGTACTTAAGGGAATTTCACTCCCAGCCGGCTTCAGAGTGCGTTCAATCGTCTCCCCCAAAATTTCTAAAATTTCCTCTTGCTGAAGCCACGACGCAAACCCGTCAGCCTCATTTCCCCACACTTCACCCAAGTTAATTTTTCGAAGCTTCCCAACCGGTTTTGCCATAACATCCTCAACTTCTCAAAATTGTTGGTTTCTGTTCACTTCCCTAAGAGATTTCGGATTTAGTGGTCTTATCGACCATTTCAAAAAAAAGTTAAGGCAATCATATAAAACACACTACTTCAATGAAAACTCCGTGGGCGTTCATGCTTATTGAACACACTTCCAGCTCTCAAGGGCCGGCTTTCGCGAAGAGACCGCCGGGAGGGAGCTTCAGGGATACCGTTCGTTTTCGAAATAAGATGCTCTACCCTATCGCGCACCAAGCCATCTTAATAAAATTTTGTTAATTTTCATTGCTCTTTATTCCAATTAGGTTACAATGGACTAAGTTCATTTAAGTAAGCACGAATTGGTCCTCGTACCTTTTTCAACAATCCTACCTGATTGTTATTTCCCCCAATGCCACGAGGGACCAAGGATGGACCCCAACGTGTTTTTCATTTTTAACAGGAGGTTTGTGCTATGAAACGATTTCCCTCATTAGGGCTAAGTGTATTATTCGCATGTGGATTGGCTTTTTCCGTATCAGGGTGCGGAGAACAAAAAGAGGGCCCCGCCGAACAGACTGGGAAAACACTCGATCAAGCCGCCGAAAAAACAACCGATTCCGTCAAGGAAACCATGGATAGCACTGGGGCAGCCATCAATGACGCTGCAGAAAAAACCGGAGAAGCGGTAAAGGAAACTGTGGGTAGCGCGGAAAAATGATAGAGGATTCCACCAAAAAGTAACTCCCTCATTTCCTCAAAACAGGTCTCTGGTATTGACTGAGCGACCTCCCACAGCCCCGAGCATGGCGCAGAAATATCAGGTGGGGGGTCGGTATCAGGTATTGCCTTCCTCTTTTCCTGCGAATTCAGGTGGTAGGTGTTAAATCAGCTGAATCCTGGAAAGAGAGGAAAAAGGTGATATTTCTCTTAGGGGGTAGTAGCGTAAAAAAGTTGCAGACTTCGTCAAAAGATGGATATATGACTCAGATTGGGGTATCTTTTTCACTTACCGATGAGGCCAAATAGAGAATTCCCGCCCTTCGACAGACTCAGGGCTAACGGCCTTCAGAATTTCTGTTTATTATGATGTTCTTGTTGAACCATGAACGGTGATAAACGTATTATTGACCGATGCGCTCAGGTACTCAATCAAGAAATTCAGCAATAGGGGAAGATGCATGATGGTGGATAAGTGGGTGAAGACAATTGTTGCAATTTTGGTCCTGCTCTTCTTTCTCTCAATCGGCAGTCCTCACGTGCGGGCAGAAAACGGGTGGGGGTTTGGAACGGATATCGGCTTTCTGGCGGATACTACAGATGACACTGTTTTCACGCTGAGTTTCCAAGGGGACTATTATCTGGACTCACAATTTTCCGTCGGGCCACAACTCTTGATTTCTCCCGGTGGAGACCTCACGCAAATCACATTTGCCGGTATTGCTCGATATCACATACCCGTAGGTGCCGTGACCGTCATTCCTTTTGGCGGATTGGGGTTTGTCTATGCTGATTTGGAACGGGGCCGTCGAGATGAGGACGATATCAGCTATATTTTCCCCTTTGGGGCTACAGCGGCATTCAAAGTCGGTCGGACCATTTCCCTGGCAAGCACGCTCATCTTCACTTTCCAAGATATTGATTTAAACAACCGGATGAGTAGCGACAATTTCAACATCGGCATGTTATTTGGTTTCCGATTTCAACCCTAAAGCCCGGCAACGATAATCATACATGATTCGATCCTGGCGCCTGAACTCAGAGAATCATTGGGCCGGGGAGAAATACTGCAAGATTCAGACAGGTGAATTGACTTCGGAGAAATTGGCCTGCACTCACTCTTTCAAATCTTCTAAATACTCCGCCATTCGATCCAATGCCATCGCATTGAGCCGCTTCCCATACCATCGGGGCATCACCCGATCGGAGTAACCGGGCACCACATACGCACCTGGATTCAAAATCGACTCCTGGATATATTCACGAACCGTGGTAGCCGTCCCTTGGTATTGAGGTTCTGCCAATCGAAGCGGACCATTGGTGCCTAAGACTAACCGGGGCCCCTCGCGCCCTTGAGCAGGGGCAATACCAGGAATGGTATGACACACCGCACATCCGGATTGCACAAACAACTTATCCAGCGGCTCGGTGCCGGTGGCCAATGGCACGTCAAGTAACGCCACAGACGGGGCTTTACCCGGTAGGGTATCTTTTTGGTGTTGACTGGTAGATTCAACCACTTTGGCTTCACCAGGAACGGAAGCCGGTTGATTAAACAGGTTGACTGAAAGCGTGGCCATGATGCCACAGCCCACCACGATAAAAATCAAAAACGTTTCCCGACTTCCGGAAAACTTTGATGAATTCGTTTTTTTCATAGACGCCCCCACCGTTTTACTGTAAAGATCAACGGAGTTTTCCCGGAAAAGAGTGGCAAACAACCCGTGAGGAAAATTCTGAGGTGGTCTACCGGAATTTCTAGTGCCCTGTCAAATTGACGCTCATCTTTTAACGCATTCAACACATTACTGAGTGACCGGCCTCTGCAACACACCTTGAAATCACTTGTCCCACGCCAGGGACTTTTGGTATCCCACATAAGAAACAGAAGAAGAGCCACCACTATACACCTGATCCCGCTCGTCCATGCTTGATCTTAGCCCCATGACTTCCACGCCATTTATTCCACACCCTTGGCTTCCTGGCCCCCACCGCATGACCCTCATTCCGCGATGGTGGCCTCGCGGTCGCTTTCCGGCCGGGATGTTCACACAAGACCGGATTTTTCAGGTCACCCCGGAGATCGGCCTCCTCACAAAATGTCATTGGCAACCGTCCCCCTCAACCCACCCGACTGTGTTGATCGTCCATGGCCTTGAGGGATGCACAGAATCCCACTACATGCGGGGCCTCGCGCAGAAAGCGTGGGAAGCGGGGTGGAATAGCATTCGCATCAATCAACGAAATTGTGGAGGATCGGAGCACCTCACACCCACCCTCTATCACAATGGCCTCAGTCAGGATTATCTCAGCATTATTCGAGAAATCACGGAACAAGACGGATGCCACCAGGTGTGGCTCGTAGGCTATTCCATGGGAGGCAACCTCACCCTCAAATTAGCCGGAGAGTTGGGTTCGTCTCTCTCTTCGCTTCGTGGTGTTGTGGCCGTGTGCCCGAACATTCAGCCTGCAGCCTGTGTACGCGCCCTTCAACGTCCCTCCAATTGGATTTATCATCGATATTTCCTGAAAAGCCTAAAAGCCAAACTGCGCAAAAAATCTCAATTGTATCCTGATCAATGGGACCTATCGCGCCTCTCCAGCATACGGACCATGTGGGAATTTGACGAAGTCTATACCGCTCCAGACGGTGGGTATCGAGATGCCACAGACTATTACGAAAAAAGTGCAGCTCGAAATGTGCTGGCTTCAATCACCATCCCGACCCTCATCATGACGTCCCAGGATGATCCGTTTATCCCCTACGACATCTTCACCGAACCCTCGCTTCATTCAAACCCATGGATCCAATTACTGGCACCGCCACACGGGGGGCACTGCGGGTTTTTTCAGCGATCCCACCCACACGAAGACCCATTTTGGGCTGAAAACCGGATCATCGACTTTATCCGAATACATGAAGAGTTTACGAACAAACCCGTCAGTCACGCCACCTGACCGCAGCAATTTCCGGGCAAGAAACACGAAATTGCAGATATCAGTGCCCCCTTACAAAGATTGCTCTTGCGACACCTGGACCAAGTGCGTTAGAACCCACACCATCTTTCCCGGGACGTAGGACACCACAACACAATGAGCCTGAAGCCACCCATTCCTGAAAAAACGTTCTTCGACAACTCCATAAACCGCCACAAAAATACGTCGAAGGATGGCTCGATGCCCCAGCTCATATCCATCATACCGCCCATCGAATGGCCAATCCCGCCATTGAACGTCCACAGAGCCGCAAAGAATTTCAGGAACTCCTTCATTGTCTGGGCATCAAAAAATCCGATTCGGCCGTGGAGAACAAAGTAGGATATGGCGTCGCCACCGCTCCCAACGGAGACCGCCTAATCGCCATATGGGAGGCCCACACAGAAAATTACAGCTATCAAATCTGGCACATCCCCGGCGATCCCGCCCAACTCCTGGAATTCGGCCCGCTGACCTATCCGGGATACACCTTCCCCTTTTCCCCACTAGGATTACAGGTCAATGCGTTGGATATCCTCATCACCCCCGCCCGCGAGTATGATCAACAGGAGTTAGCCTCACTCCTTCGAGGCCCCCAACTTTATGCCTGTCAGGTCTTGGCAGAATCCATCACGGTCGCCACCAGCTTTACCCCGGACGAACATGGCAGGGAACGATACCTCATATGGTCTCCCTCGCCCGACCAGATTCGTCCCAAATTACCGCGCCTGATCGATATCCTCATCACCGTGGAAAATTATACTCATCTCATCCTGCTCCCCTACTCTGCCTTTACCCATGCTGTCGATCAGGTGCAAATCTTTGAACAACGCCACCTGTATCAACGCAGTCTCATTACCAAAGAACACCAACAGGCCACGCACGCCATCCTCCAACAATGGCTGGAAAGTCTGACGCAGGATTTTCTCGAAGTGGGGCGGCTGGCTGATTCCATGCGCTATCGGTTGTCGGCCTCCGTTCCCTATGACCGGATCGTCCACAGCAATACTCTGGCATTACAAGAACAGCCCGTTTCATTCGGCCGGACGTTATCCGATTACATCCATTGGAAAATCATCGGAGTCGTCGACGGATACCAACAATTTTTAACGAGAATTCACTCCCTGGAACAAGACTTTGAAGGCACGATCGCCATCCTTCGCGCCAAAGTAGACCTGGGGTTACAGGAACAAAACCTCTCTTTACAAGATCAAAATAGAAATCTTCTTCTGAGTATGGATAAAACCACCAAAAGCCAGGCCATTCTCCAACACACCGTCGAAGGTCTCTCCGTCATCGTCATCGCCTATTACCTGAGTGGCTTAGCTACCTTATGCTTATCCGGTTGTTTCAGCAGACCACCAGATCTTGAGGTCAGCTATTCACCATGCAACTGCGGGAGGTCCTTTCCGCCTTGTATGCGCTTATAGGCCGTGGGGGC
>WHTE01000019.1 GCA_009377845.1 Nitrospirales bacterium
GTCGTCTCTAAAATATTCAGAACAAATGATCCTCGAACCCATGGAAGCCGCAATATCGGGTTTACCAATGTTCTCCGGGTATCGGGGAAAAAGGCCGGATTTTTAACGCTGTTTGGGGATTTAGGTAAGGGGCTCCTCGCGACAGCCATGGTCAGTCTCATGGGGTTTCCCTGGGTTTGGGTTCTTTTTATAGGCATTGCCGTCGTTCTTGGGCATGTCTTCTCCATATTTTTACGATTTAAAGGGGGAAAGGGCGTCGCCACGGGCTTGGGTTCTATTTCTGGCATTCATCCTCTGATTGGATTGCTTCTAATCGGGGTATGGTTGGGAACCGTATTGGTTTTCAAGTATTCTTCTGGAGGAGCCTTGGCTGCTTTTGGAGTTTTTCCATTTTTGGCGTTTTTTTTGACTCATGATTTTTATTTTTGTATTTATTCCCTGTGCATGATGGTACTCATTTATTTTTGTCACAAAGAAAATATTCTCAGGCTTATACAGGGGACTGAAAGTAAAATGAGACTGTTTTATAGTTGACATAATATTTATTATCCGACATATTGAAATATGAAGTTTAAGATGAGATTTAGGAAAATTTCATTCGCATTTTCTTGTTCTTGTATTCTTTTATTCACTTGTATGTCATCGGCATTAAGCCAGACAGCCGATGATCTTCATGGCCTCCAACTTCTTGAAGAAATCGAACACACCATTACGAGTCTGGCTGAACGGGTCACGCCTACAGTGGTGAATATTACGCCAATTCGTGAGATGCCGCAGGGGCAAGGGTTTCAACGACGAGCACCATTTTCACAAGGAAGCGGGTCAGGGGTCATCATTCGTGAAGATGGGATCATCGTGACCAATAATCATGTCGTTGGGGAAGACGCAACTGAGGCAGATATACGGCTGTCCGATAAGTCCAACATGATTGCTCAGATCATTGGACGTGATAAAGAAACCGATATTGCCGTCCTCAAAATTCAATCTGACCGGAAATTTCCATCTGCCCATTTCGGAGATTCGAACACCTTAAAGGTTGGGCAATGGGTTTTGGCCGTGGGCAATCCAATGGGGTTAGACCGGACAGTGACCCTTGGCGTCATTAGTGGGATTGGACGGGAACGCCTCAATTTGTCCCGGTATGAAAATTTCATTCAAACGGACGCAGCGATTAACCCTGGGAATTCAGGAGGTCCGCTCTTTAACCTTCGAGGTGAGGTAATCGGGATCAATACTGCCATTATCCATATGGCACAGGGCATTGGATTTTCCATTCCCGCCGATATGGTTTCGCGTGTGGTCGATCAGTTGGTGTCACAGGGGCGAGTGGTCCGTGGGTGGCTAGGTGTCGGGATTCAGTCTCTCACCAAAGAACTCGCGGAACAATTTGGGATCAAAGAAGGCCATGGAGTCCTCGTCAATGAAGTGTATGAACACGATCCTGCGTATGTGGCCGGAATTAAGCCCGGCGACATCATTGTGTCGGTAGACGACAGTCCTGTGGATTCGCCGAACCAACTTTCTCGCCTTGTCGCTCGTGTCGGACCTGGTGACAACGCCAAGATTCGTCTGTTACGGGACGGCAAAGAATTGACCTATCTCGTGCCGATGGCGGAAAGGCAGGAGAAATCCATGTTGGCCTCACTCCCTTTGCAAAAATCAGAGGTCACCTTAGGGCTCGATGTCCAAGCGCTGACAGCCGCACTCGCCGAGCAGTTTGAACTACAGGAAACGGTTGGCGTGCTCGTGACCAAAGTCGAACGGGGTGGGCTCGCCCATTCAGAAGGGGTTCAGGAAGGAGATTTAATCAACGAGGTCAATCGGCAAACGGTTCGGACTGTCACGCAATTTTCTGATGCTGTGGCCAAAGTGAAGCCTGGTCAAACTGTGTTACTGCGGATTATCCGAAAGGTGAGGGCATTTTTCATTGTGATTAAAACTCAGCCGTAGTGTCTCTCTTGCTTCATCAATGGATTAGTTGGAGGAAATGGCTTCTTTTTCCTTTTTATGTTTATGTTCTTCCACAATGCGATTGACAATATCCTTCGGTACCTCCTCGTAACCTGAAAACTCCATTACATAACTGCCCTTCCCTGCCGTCATGGACGTTAAAGAGGGAGCATACTTCAGCATTTCCGCCAGTGGCACAAATGCCTTCACAATTTGATTGTGTCCCTTGGTGGCCATTCCCTGTATGCGTCCACGCCGCGAGTTGAGATCGCCAATGACGGCGCCCACCAGATCATCTGGCACTGTGACATCTACCGACATAATGGGTTCAAGAAGTGTGCTCTGAGCAGACTCTAGAGCATGTTTGAGGGCCATAGATCCTGCCACTTTAAAGGCCAATTCTGAAGAATCGACGGGATGATACGATCCATCGTAGACAGTCACTCGGATATCCACGATGGGGAACCCGGCAACGATTCCATGTTGCAAGGCTTCGATTACCCCTTTTTCTACTGCGGGAATAAAATTCCGTGGAATGACCCCCCCGACAATGTTGTTGTTGAACTCAAATCCAGCCCCGCGCGGAAGAGGCTCAATTTGTAGCCAACAATCTCCATATTGTCCATGCCCACCGGTTTGTTTTTTGTATTTCCCTTGAGCCTGAGCCTTGCGATGGATTGTCTCCTTATACGGGACTTTCGGCATGTGCAAATTCACTTCAATCCCGTACTTGCGCCTGAGTTTTTCTAGGGTGGCGTCGATGTGACTCTGCCCTACCCCACTTAACAACATCTCTTTAGTCTCTTCATTCCGGAGAAACTCCAGGGAGGGATCTTCTTCAACTAACTTATGAAGGCCCAAGCTGACCTTGTCAATTTCATTCTTGCTCTTCACCTCTAATGCATAAGACATGACGGGGCGGTTAATTTTCAGGCCGGGGAAGACGATGGGATGCCGCTCATCGCAAATCGTGTCGCCGGTTTGGGTATCTTTCAGTTTGCCGATTGCCACGATATCACCGGCACGGACTTGATCGATTTGGTGATGTTTCTTGCCGATGGAGAAGAAGAGATGCCCTCCCCTCTCTTTTGTCTGCCGAGAGGCGTTATAAAATCCGGAATCCGCGTGTAAGCTCCCGGACAGAACTCGCACAAATGACAGACGCCCCATAAAAGGATCAATGGTGGTTTTAAAAACAAAGGCCGAGAACGGATCGTGTGGATCCGATTTTCGTTGATCTTCGTCATGTGTCTGGGGTTGTTGCCCCACGTGTGGATGAAGACTGGCCCGAACCGAAGGAGAAGGGAATAACCGTAGCACCGCATCTAATAAGGCGGTTGTTCCAACATTGCGTGTGGCAGACCCGCACAACACAGGAACAAGTTTCCGTTCCAACGTACCCATCGTCAATCCATCACGCAAATCTTCGTCTGAGAGTTCACCCTGGGAGAGATATGTCTCTACCAATTGATCATGGGTTTCCGCAACCTGTTCCATGGCCCTGCGCCGAAACTCGGTCGCCATGGCTTGATGTTCTGCAGGGATCTCAGTTTGCTGAATTTTTGTCGTGCCGAGAATCGGGGTTATGAGGTTTCGGGAAATCAGATCGATCACGCCAGTCAGTTCGGTCTCTTTCCCAACTGGAATCGTGAGGGGGACCCCGGTGAATTCCAATGTTTTCTCACACTCTGCCAGGATGGCGCCAAAGTCCGCTCGCTCTTTATCCAGTTCATTGATAAACAGGAGACAGGGAAGTTCGTATTCCTGAATGAGATTCCAGACTCGCTCGATCTCCGACCGGAGCCCAGTGCCGGCTCCCACCACCAGCACGACGCCATCCACCGCCCTGAGCGAGGATTGAACCTCAAAGGAGTAATCGACGATTCCCGGAGTGTCAATAATGTTGATTTTCGCCCCTTGCCATTCTAACTGAAATAACGCGGAGCTGATGGAATGATGCCTGTGAACCTCTTCCGGTTCAAAATCACCAATGGTATTCCCCTGAGGAATGCTCCCCATGGTCGGAATGACTCCGGTGGTAAAGGCCAAGGCTTCACAGAGGGTGGTCTTTCCTGCCCCAGGGTATGAAGCAAAGACCACGTTGCGGATGGTTGGAGCGGATTCGTTTGGCATGCGAACCTCCTCTCAATTTTTCTGAATTCTAGGTAGCACGGAAAGGGGTGTCAATGAAAAAGAATGTGTGGGATGTCAGAGAGATCGACGATCCGATTGGTAATCCGTCAGTTGATCGACAGATGTGGTTCATCAAGGATCCTTGTTGTTGGCTTTTCTAATGAGAAGTTCGGCAAGAAATTCATAGTAAATTCGAAGGATTTCTTTTGGAAATGGTTACCGGCCTCCAATCTGAATAATCTGGCATCCAGGTTGCTCTCGTATCTTCCTTAAGAGAGTTGAATTGATACGGAACTGATGGTGGAACATACGCCAGTATCAATAACCCAAATCTTTTGATTCACTTCATTTCTCGTGCCTCCTCCATCATAGGCTGAAGCAGGTGTAAGGGTCTTTTGAGACCACGGGAAAATTTTGTGCCGATAAATAGGTAAAAATACTTAATGTTAAATGAGGTGACTCATGAGTACTATGACACCCGCACTGTCCGGAATGACTCCAATTCATCCTGATGTGTTGTATCGAACCACTCAGCAGGGGTTCCAAAGCGTCCTATCCGTTCAACACTCACCATCTCAACTTCCGTTCTATTTGAATAGCTTGGGGGGCTATTGGAACGGGCACCTGATCGGGTGGAAAGAGGATTGGGTGCAGTTGCGAATGACCGGGTTCCCATCGGTAGACATCTCGCAGAGCGTTCTATTGCAATATTTTGTTCAGGGCCAAGAACACCCGCTGCAACAGTACCAATGCTTGATTCAAGACATACACGAGGAATCCGGCTCTTCGGCGTGGGAAGGCACCACTGACATTCGTCTGGAATTCCGCGCATGGAACGGCGGCTCTGGAAATTCCCACACAAAAATTGAGGCCTTGGCACCGGTACGATTAGGAAACTTTCTATTCGGGCAGGTCTTGGAGGGCTCGTTAGGTTCTTCCTGGAATACCGAAAAGTTTGGCCACCATATCCCGACACTCCGTTCCTCCCTTCGTCGAAGGGAGGAAGAGATCCAGGAATTAGATTTCTCCACAAGGAAAGCGAGCGTTTGCAGTACCCGCCTGACCATTGAAAAAGGTAATGGTCAGCGGATCAGTGCCTATCATGATCGCCCGGTAGGGGAAGAGCCAACGGAACTTCCGATTGTCGTTATTTCCCCAGGGTATGGGGAAACCAAGCGGGATTACTTGACCTTGGCGTATTACTTTGCCAGCAATGGATTTCAAGTCGTGCGCTATGACCATACAAACCATGTCGGCGAGAGCGACGGACTACACTATCATGTTTCCCTTTCGTCGATGAAGGATGATTTTCAAACCGTGACCCGTTTTGTCAGGGCCACTTGGCCACATTCAACAAGAATTGGTGTGGCCTCAAGTTTAGCTTCTCGAGTCGCCCTTAAAGCCGAAGCTGAATGTCCATCGGTATCTCTCTTGATTATGTTAATGGGCATTGTCAATGTTCAACGATCTGCGGCTACCGTTCATCAGGAAGATGTTTTCGCGGGCTATGGTGATGGGCAAGGCCCTGACTCGGCGAATATTTTGGGATTTAATGTGGGAAAGCAATTTTTGGGTGATGCCATTACCAACAAATTTGTGACGCTTGAACACACACTGAATGACGCAGAATCATTAACTTCTCCCGTGATCGTGGTTTCCGCCGGAAAAGATGCGTGGGTCGCTCCAGAGGATCTTCAGGCCTTTCGGAAAGCATTAGATCGACGTGTGGAGGATTGGATCGAGGTGCCTGAAGCGTTACATCGTCTGCAGGAAAATCCCAAAATAGCCCGTGACACCTATCGACATGTGGTGGCTCAATGTCATGTGCGAGTGAGGATGAGTCCTTCTCATGGTGTGATCCACAACCCCAACCGACTGGATCTCGGTCGACAAAATCGAGAGGAAAAGATCGCGCTTCAACAACAGGCAACGACCAAAGTCGGACCGGAATTTTGGCAAGATTACCTGGGGCACTTTCAGTCCGTGGGAGCATGTCGGGATTATGTGAAATTATTAGACCACGTCTTTCATGCTTTGGGTCCGATTACCCCAGGGCAACAGTTTCTGGATGCGGGGTGTGGAAACGGCAATACCGGCTTGTTTTTTTTGAATAGGCTGCGATCAGTCATTCCTGGTGTTGCCCCGTTGATGGATGGATCCATTCAGTATGTGGGGATTGACGTCATCCTGGAAGCGTTGAGAAGGGCAAACAAGACAATGGTGTCAGCGATTTCGGAGATTCAACCAGTCAATACCTTTCCCCATCCCTTCCTTAAGATGTCCTGGGCGCAAGTTGATTTAGGCCACCCGCTCCCCTTTCCAGACAACCAATTTGACCGGATAGTCTCCAATCTGGTTCTTGGGTATGTCCAGGATCCCCTCGCCGCTTTGAAAGAACTCTATCGGGTTCTTGCTCCAGATGGACGAATGGTCATTTCCAATTTAAAACCGAATGGCGACTTTTCCGGTATTTACCAGAGCCTGGTAGGCAACGCCGCACTCCCACACCAACGAGAAGAGGCGCGGAACCTGTTAAATAATTATGGGAAAATTCGGCAGGCCGAAAAAGAAGGCCAATTCTGTTTTTTTGATCGCATGCAATGGGAATCGATTGTGGCCACCTTAGGCTGCGGGAATGCGGAGGTCTATCCGACGTTTGCCGGGCAAGCCTTTCTCATTGTTTTAGAAAAACCTGCTGTCGGCGCACAAGCCTCTATGCCCTTCATTCAGAATGGAGTTCAACACCAAACATTGGACGCGGTGGCAGGCGTTCTGAAACAGGTTGCATAGCCCATCTGTTTTCCTGAAATATTCCTGGAGTAATGCACAGGGAGGTGCATCAAATGTCTCATTGACCCTGACATCTAAGCGATAAAATATTCCGCGTCAAGAAGAAAGGAAGGGCTTTTCCTCTGAAAATCCAGTTCGCCTATCCTTTTGACTTCTGCAGACGTTTATTGTCCAATAGCCATTCGAGGATATAAAAGACCAATAAACTAGATCGATCCAATATCTGCACTTCTTCTCTTACGTGAATTTTTACGCCTTCAGCGGACTTTTGAATGGTCTCGCCGCCACGGTTTCCGGGCTCCTTGTCTACGCCAAAAATCCTGGTAACCCCAAGCATCAAGCCTATGGACTGTATTGTTTAGCCGCCGCGACTTGGGGGTATGGATATTGGGCCTGGCATCTTTCCTCATCCCACGATCTCGCTCTTTTCTTTGTTCGAGTGTTGATGGTTGGAGCGATCTTTCTTCCGGTAACCTACTTGTGGCATGTCCTGACCTTATTGGAGCAGGTAGAAGGGAAAGAATGGCTCATTCGTCTTGGATGGAGTGCCTGTCTTGTTTTTTTCTTCTTAAATTTTACTCCCTATTTTGTGGCCGATGTTCAGCCTGTCCATGGCTTTCAATTTTGGCCTCAACCCGGGCCATTTTTTCATATCTATCTTCTGGGATTCAGCCTGTACGTCATTTACGGAACGTGGTTACTATATCAAGGGGCTCGAACAAGAACCGGCACCGAACGTTCACGATTTTCTCTCCTCACCATCGGATCCGTGATTGCGTATTTAGGGGGGATGACCAGTTTTCCCCTTTGGTATGGGATTGATATCCCACCCAACGGGACGATTCTAATAACCGTCTATACATCGGTGGTGGCTTATACGCTCCTTCGTTATCGACTCCTAGATCTTGGAACGGCAGTTGAACGAGGTATCACGAATGGCCTGCTCCTGGCTCTCGTAGCCTTTCCGGCCTTTCCGGTCCTCCTACTTGGCCAAAATCTCTATTATGGAAACACCAATATTGTCTATGCTTTTGTGGAATTAGGGGTGTTGCTTATTCTGGTGTTTGGAGCCACCACGTTGAAAGACGATGCGAAAATCTTTATTACCAAATCGTTGTTCGCAGAGCGCTTTACCCGCCATGAAATGGTGGTGCAGTTTTCCAAGTCACTCGTTTCGATCCTGGAATTAAAAGATTTGACCTCGACAATCGTAGAATCCATTTGTCCCACATTAGGCTTACAATGGGGCGTGTTATATTTAGGAAGTTCCAGCAGTCAGGATTATCGACCGGTTTCCAGCTTTGGAAAATCCACGACTGACCTGCCGGTTCTTCCGTTGAATAAAACTCCTACATTGACAGAACTTTGGAGGCAAGGGACGTCCTGCTTTGTCATACATGAATTGGAAAGGCTCACTGAGAATTCTGAGTCTCAAGCGGTTGTCGCCCAGTTGGCCCTAATCGGAGCGGAAGTTTGCCTCCCCTTAGTCAACAAAAATCGTCTATTAGGTTTCTGTGTGTTCGGGCCTAATACGAAAAGTGGAGGAGGGTATACGACGCAAGATTTGGAGTTATTAGCGACGTTATCTCAAGAAGCGTCAGTGGCCCTAGACAATGCCCTGCTGTATGAAGAACTCAAGCGATCACAATCGTTGGTCCGTCGAACCGATCGACTCCGCTCCCTTGAGACCATGGCCGGGGGATTGGCGCACGAAATTCGAAACCCGCTGACTTCGATTAAAGCGTTTGTGGACCTGGCACCTGAACGAAAGGATGATGAACAGTTTCTCGTTCGATTCAGTAAGGTCGTGAAGGAAGATGTTTTTCGAATTGAACGGTTAACTCGAGAGATTTTGGATTATGCCAAACCGATGGAACCGTTCCTGAAGGAAGAAGATCTCAATGACATTGTGGAATCCTGTCTGTACACCCTCCGAATTCGGCCATCCCATGAACTGATTGTTGTCGAGACCGATTTGACCCATGGATTGCCTAAGGTATTCGCTGATCGTCAACAATTAAAGCAGGTCTTACTCAATCTATTGTTTAATGCGGTGGAGGCGATGCTTCCTGCGGGTGGCGTGTTAACGATACGAACACGAAAAATTGCTTCCGATTGGGTGCAGGTGGAAGTGCAAGATACAGGGAAAGGCATTGAGCCGGAAGATGTCGAGCATATTTTCGATCCTTTTTTTACCACCAAACACTTAAGTCAGGAACATGAAGGGACCGGGCTCGGGCTGGCCATTGCCCACCAAATTATTCAAGAACATCGGGGAAGAATTGAGGTTCAAAGCGTGAAAGGAAAAGGAACCGCCTTTTTTGTCAATCTACCAAGCTCTCACCCACACCCACCGCCATCGATTCCCCCAACCCAAAGCGTGTTGCCAAATCCGGAACACCGGTAAAATCCACTTGGCCTTTTCCTGATTGTTTAAACATAGCATTGGGGGAGACTTTTGCCTTGCAAGGTCAAGATGAGGAAGGGATTTTGCTCGGATGGCGTGCTTGAAGAACATAAGAACGCCGTATGGATATTCGAGAAGAAATGGGGTTTAGCCAGAACGCGGAAGGCGTCCTTCAATCAGCTGGCCTTCCCAATCTCCGGTTCCCTTTTTCAAGTGAATAACCCGTGAATGAGTTAGCCCGGCTCGTTGAAGCCACGCACGAACGTCTTGAAGGGAATAAGTATTGCCCTGGTCGGTGTAGAGCAACATGGTGACGGCAAAGAGATTCGTTTCAAGGGGCCGAAGTCCTTTGGGGTCATGCAAAAAGGTGTCTTGGATGAGGAGCCGACCGCCAGGACTCAGGATTCGCCTGATTTTTTTAAAGATCTTGAGGTTTTCCGCTGGAGAATAGATATGGAGGACATTGGAATACCAGACGACATCATAGTTTCCTGAAATGGGTTCCTTCAAAAAATCACCGGCTTGATAGGTCAAACGGGCTCCGGAAGAAGACTGTTGAGCGAGAGTACGCGCAACATCCAGGGCGACAGGCCGATCCATGACCGTGGCATGAAGCGTGGGATTGTGCTTCAAAAACGCCAGAGCATACGTGCCAGGTCCACCGCCTAAATCGAGAAGGGAACGAGCGCCTTTCAATGCCACCTGTTGAGCCACATCCTTGGCAGGTTGCATGGAACGATGATGCATGGCCCAGGTAAAAGACCGTCGATATTCCGGAGTTTCCAGTTCCTGGCCATCCAATGGCTGGCCAGCACGAATGACTTCCGTGAGATGAGACCATTCGCTCCATTGACGCTGCATGAGTGTCAAATACTCTCCTCGAAAATCCGAGCTGGTTTCTTGAAGATATCGTTTTGAAAAATGGGAAATTCGGTACCCTGATTGTAATTTGACTAGCAAACCTACACTGGCAAGATTACGGCACAAGATTGCGAGTCCACGTTGGCTCACCCTTACACGTTTGGACAATTGAGGAATGGTCCAATCCCGATCTTCCATTGTATTAAACAGATCAAGCTCTAAGGCGGAAAAGAGAATCCTGGGCAGTCGAAATGAATAGAAGGCCTCTCGAAACTGATTGAAGGACCGGATGGATATTGGGGCATTCATCAGGATAATCGAATTAATAGGATTCAGTCAGATACGTGTTTGAGTCGGACAACCGGGTTACATCGAGGCAGGAAACCATGTAAGACAGGTCTTGATTTGCTGGTGAAGATCAGCCAGTTTTCCGAAATCCACCTGACGTTCATAGTGAGCGGCGACATATGATTCATTCATCTCAATACGTTCGGTAAATCCCTGGCTTATGAGCTTGGGACGTTGTTTGGAGACGGTTTGTTGCAAGTAGAATTTGGCTTGTTTGGCAAGTTCGTCTGTTCCTAAATCTTCTGGCGTACCATCCGAAAGCATGCTTTTCATATCCTCCAAATCGTATCCCGCCACGCACACCAGTTTGCCGTCAGCGGTGATTTCAAGCAACCAGTCCTCATCCGGTAAGGGAAGAGTTAACGCTTCCGTGGAATTGCTATCCAACCACCCGGAAATTTCCTTGACAAGATAGGTTCTGGCCTGGGGCCAGAGATTGGAAGGTTTGGAAAACTCACTCATGCGGCTTACTAATGGTAGTACTCAGACGTGTGATCAGAGATTGTAATCGCTGGGTATTTTCGGCGAGCTTTGGTAATTGGTATTTTTGGTCAATGCGAACGACTTTTTGTAAATATTGCATCGCTTGACTCCATTGCCCTTGGGCTTCATAGCAACTGGCAAGGACATACCAGGCGCCCCCCATACGGAGTTCATCTTTAAGCCGCCTGGCGATATCCAGACTGGTCAACGTACAAGATTGTGCTTCCTCAAATCGTCGTTGGCTTAAATACAACCGCCCCATCATACGATACACATCGGATTGACCGGCCTCATTCCCGACTCGGCGCATCAGGATCAAGGATTCCTGATAATGCGCTAGCGCATCGTCTTCCCGGCCTGTTTCGCGAGCGACTAAACCCAGATCAGATAGTAGGACCGCTTTTCCGGCATAGTCGGACAACCGGTTCATTAAATCCAAGGCTTCTAAATAATACGCCTGAGCACGCTCCCATTCGCCTGCATCCGCCGAAAGATTCCCCAAATTGGCTAAGGTGGTGCTAATCCCCCGATCATCACCAAGAATTTTTTGAAGCTCAAGGACTTCTGTGTAATAGACTCTGGCTTGTTCCCGGCGACCACTCACTGCGCAAATATTACCAAGATTGCCCAGTGTCGTGGCCAAAGCCCGTTGGTCTCCATTTTTGCGATCTACTTCCAAAGCCTGCGCATAACACTGAAAGGCTTCGGTATAACAACCTTTAGAAAAGTGTTGATTACCTATACAATTGAGGTCGGCGGATTGAGACCAGGCCATCAGCGATCACTCAGCGTCACAATATAAGAGAATAAGAGAGCAAGAAAAATCCCCCGTCTATCTCCATGGATTTGGTTCATTCATGACCCAGAAGATGTTCAAGCACTGGCTTGGCTCCGGTAAGAATCGAGGTTCCATCTCCGACCAGGAGACTGTCAAAGGTATATTTTAATAATCGCCGAAGACCTTCACGGGCTTGAGCGATGTTTGCATATTTCTCGGGAGGCAGAAGTCGGAGTGAACCCGGTGGATGGCCAATGACCCCATCTCCCACAATGAGCACGCCTTTACCTTGCTGCAAGAAAAAGGCGCTCTCTCCGGGAGATTTTTGATGCGAAAGGTGAACAACCCAAATGCCACCTGGAAGCAACTCCCCATCCTTGAATGTTTTATCAATGGGGAGAGTCATTTCTTTGGCATCCAATTCCGGAGCCATTACCTGGCAGTTGAATGCTTGTCGAAGGTGAACAGCCTCGCGCTCATGGTCGCGATTGGTCAAGATAATATAGTCGGGAGAGCCTCCTTGCCGAGTGATAGCCATATCACTGGTGCTCATGGGTGGTGGGTCGACTAATATTCGATGCTCCCCCACGGCCAGTAAATGTCCGTTAAAATTGAGCTGTTTTTCTTCAGAGAACCAGGACCATTCCGAAATACGTGGAAGAATGGTTTTCATAAGGTGCCCAGGGTTTCTTGGAGAAGAGTAGTAGTTTTGGATTGAACGCCAGATTCCTGCGGAAGATCTAATAGGTCATCTTCATGGACCGTAATAAACTTACGATTGGTGCCTTTGGTTAAAGAAATTAAAAACAGACTACGCGATGAGGTAGTGGGAATGACCACTTCCACGGAAGCATCCAGGTCTTTCACAATCTCAAGAAATTTCTGTTTTCCTTCTTCTAGCTCGTCTAATTCGTCCATAGTGCCCTAACATCGGTTTCGAAAAGCGTCAAGAGGGCCCTTTCGACCTACATGGCCGAGGGAGTAGGTGGCACCTGTAATAATTTCTCCACTTCCTCCACGATGGCTTCATGTCCGGCTAATGTGCCGTCAGTAAAGAAATTCCCCACCCGCTGCCAACGGATCAGGCCATTTTGATCAATGACATACACATTGGGAATAAATTTTCCTCCGCCATAGAGTTTGTCTGTTTTCTTCTCGTGGTCCAGGAGATAGGGATAGGTGACCTTTACCGGAAATCCTTGTATAAACGTCATGACATCGGCCCGGGAATCACCCGAAGAATTGACACCGACCACCGCCACGGGTTTTCCTTTCGTGGCTTCATGGACGCGCTGCAAGTTGGTGCTTTGGATTAAACAAGGCTCACAAATATGAAAGAGTCCCAAAACCACAACTTTGCCCTTATACTGTTGAAGAGAGACGGCCTGACCATCAAGACCCGTCAGTGAAAAATCGGGAGCGGCCTCCCCGACTTTAAAAAAACTCCCTGCGTGAGCGATGAGGCTGGTACTCAGAAGCACCATTCCCACAATCAGTATATGATGCATGTGTTTTTTCATGGGTTCCTCCTGGTCAAGTTGTGCGATAGAGCACCTTTATTCGCTTAGAGTTTCAACCCTCACATCCTTGTAAATTTTAACACACGAATTTTTTGAGCGGCAACAAAATGGCACGACACTTAGGAGCGAGTGAGTTGATCCGGCTCGAATAAGCCGAGCTGGAGTTGTTCGGCTTTGGTCAATGTGATGGGGTAATTATCTGTAAAACAGGCATGACAATAGTGATGGGAAAAGCCGGGAGCCATCGCTAGCATGCCTTCAAGGCTTAGGTACCCCAAACTATCGGCCGTCACATACCGGCGAACCTCTTCAATGCTGAATTTTGCCCCGATGAGTTCCTTTTGTGTCGGCGTATCGATTCCGTAAAAACATGGGCAATGACCGGCGGAGAACTGATGCGCATGTGAATTTCTCTAGCGCCGGCTTGCCGAAGCATTTTGACGATTTTCCGGCTGGTGGTTCCTCGAACAATGGAGTCATCCACGACAACAATCCGCTTCCCTTCCAGGACATCCGGAACCGGATTCAGTTTCAGTTTCACGCCAAAATGTCGAATGGCTTGTTGAGGTTCGATAAAGGTCCGTCCCACGTAGTGATTGCGGGTCAGCCCGATCTCAAACGGTAACCCCATCCCTTCAGCATAGCCCAAGGCCGCTGGAACGCCAGAATCGGGAACCGGGATGACGAGATCTGCGTCTGCTGGACATTCCTTAGCCAGTTGACGCCCGAAGGCTTTGCGGACAGGGTAGACGGCATTGGGGCCAAAAATTTTGGAGTCGGGTCGTGCAAAATAGACATATTCAAACACGCATTGGGCGCGGGAGCGTTCCAGAAATGGATGATATGAGGTCAGTTCGGAATCGTGAATGACCACAATTTCTCCCGGTTCGACTTCACGTACGAATTTGGCATCAATCAGATCGAAGGCGCACGTCTCGGACGCTACGACCCAGCTGCCTTTATAACGCCCCAAACACAAGGGGCGAAATCCAAACGGATCGCGGGCTGCAATTAAGTGATCATCGGTTAACAGCACCAACGAAAAGGCCCCTCGAACCAGACTTAACGCATCAATTACCCGATTGACGATCGTGTCCCCCTTGGAGTGGGCGATCAGGTGAATGATGACCTCGCTGTCAGAATCAGATTGAAAAATAGCCCCATAGGCTTCGAGTTCGCCCCGGAGAACTCCGGCATTAATCAAATTCCCGTTGTGGGCTAAGGCCAAATTGCCAAAGGCAAAATTGACGGACAATGGCTGAACGTTATGCAACTGTCCACTGCCAGCGGTGGAATACCGATTGTGGCCAATAGCCTTGGATCCCGGGAGTTCGCGCAGAGTCTTTTTAGAATAAATATCCGCAACGTGACCCAACCCCTTTTGCTGATAAAACCGTTCGCCATCCGAAGACACAATTCCAGAGCCTTCTTGCCCTCGGTGTTGTAAGGCATATAGGCCTAAGTAGGTGAGATTCGCGGCATCCTTCGACCCTGCGATCCCGAAGACAGCACATTCTTCATGGAACCCATCCGGCGAAGGGGTAGTCCGAACGATCGGCAATTCGCTCATGACGTCCTCAGGAGTGTGATAGCATCTCGATCTGAAAGAAACTCAAGAGGAAAGAATTCTTTTAAGGTCAAGGACAAAAAAGCCATCATGATGGTTCGGTTCCAAGTTGTCGCGCAAGACTGTGATGCCATTGGTCAGCCATATCAGAAAGAGACATGCTTACCTGGCACACCGGCTGGTCATGGGGTCCTCGAACAGTCACGTCCATATTTCTTTGAGTGACTTGTCCCAATGCCGTGATCGGCACTCCCAAGTGTTGTACCGTTTCCATAACCTGATTGACATGCTCCGGTTTGATTGAGATGAGTATCCGGGACGGGCTTTCCCCAAAGAGCAGTGCGTCCAGGCGCATTCGATGTTGTGTCAGTATAACAGTTGCCCCGAGTGGTGTGGAGGAACACGTGAGGCAACACTCAGCTAGTGTAACCAGTAACCCGCCTTCGGAGCAATCATGTGCTGATTGCACGAATCCATTTCGGATCAACGTGAGCAGACAAGTGTGTAGGGCCTTTTCTTGATCAAGATCCAACCAAGGGGGCGCACCTTGTTCACGGGAATGAATGACCTTGAGGTATTCCGTACCGCCCAAATCTTCTTTCGTCTCCCCCAACAAAAAGATGCGATCGCCGTGGTGTTTAAACCATTGAGTGGTAATCTCCTCTGGGCGTTCAATGAGTCCGACCATACCCAGAATTGGCGTTGGATAAATAGACAGCCCATTCGTCTCGTTGTAAAAACTGACGTTCCCGCTCACAACAGGAATCTCAAGTGTTCGACAAGCATCGGCGATTCCTTCAACCGCCATTATGAATTGCCACATGATGTCAGGACGTTCTGGATTGCCGAAATTCAGGCAATCTGTGACCCCGATCGGCTTGGCTCCGGCACACACCAAATTTCTGGCTGCTTCAGCGACTGCTAACCCTCCTCCCATATAGGGATTTAGGAGACAGTATCGGCTATTGCCGTCCGTCGTCATTGCCAAGGCTTTGGTGGTTCCTTTAATGCGAACCACGGCGGCGTCGGAACCCGGGCATACCACCGTATTTGTCCCGATCATATGATCATATTGCCGAAACACCCACCGTTTGCTGGCAATGGTTGGTGAGGCTAATAACCTCAGTAACACCTCGGCAGGATCCTTTACGTCAGGAAGGGTATCCAGATTCAAGGACTGCAAGAACTCTTGATAGTGAGGTGGGACAGCGGGGCGTTCATATCGTGGCCCTTCTTCGGCGAGTGCATGGGCGGGTATTTCCGCCACGACCTCATTGCCCTCTCTGATACGAAGCAAGCCATCCCCCGTTACCTGTCCGACCACCGCGGCATCAATTCCCCATTTTCGGCAGATCGCGAGGACGGTTTCTTCCTTCCCGGGTTGAGCCACCAACAACATCCTTTCCTGGGATTCAGACAGCAGAATTTCATAGGGAGTCATGTGAGGTTCACGCCGCGGCACTTTGGCCACATCCATGTCAATGCCCGTTCCGGCGCGAGAGGCCATTTCGCAGGACGAGCTGGTGAGCCCAGCCGCCCCCATGTCCTGAATTCCCACCAAAAGGTCTTGCTCTAAAAACTCAAGACAGGCTTCAAGTAAAAGCTTTTCTAAAAATGGATCGCCAACCTGTACATTCGGACGTTTTTTCTCGGATGCATCGTCAAAACTGTCGGAAGCCATGGTGGCGCCATGGATCCCATCTCGACCAGTTTTGGCACCAATGTATAACACCTGATTCCCTATGCCCTTGGCCAAGCCTCGTAAGAGACGGTCTTTCTTCACAATCCCGAGACAAAAGACATTGACCAGCGGATTCTTTGAGTAAATATCATTAAAGGTAATTTCCCCGCCAACGGTAGGCACTCCCATACAGTTCCCATACGAAGAAATTCCGGAGACGACCCCTTTCAATAAATGCTGATTCCTGGGAATGTCCAATTCACCGAATCGAAGTGAATTTAATAACGCAATCGGGCGGGCCCCCATGGTAAAAATATCGCGGAGAATCCCCCCGACACCCGTCGCCGCTCCTTGAAACGGTTCGATAAAGGAAGGGTGATTGTGGGATTCCATTTTGAAGACGGCGGCAAGCCCATTGCCAATATCCACGGCCCCGGCGTTTTCTCCAGGGCCCTGAACGACTCGCTCCCCTTCGGTCGGAAAACGTTTCAAATGAACCCGTGAGCTTTTATAACTACAATGTTCACTCCACATCACGGAAAAGATACCCAATTCAGTGAGATTAGGCTCACGACCAAGGTGCTTGAGGATTTGCTGATACTCCTCCTCAGAAAGGCCATGTTGTTCGATGATGGTCGGAGGAACAGGTGAGTTGTGCAAGGCCTTGGATTCTTCTGTCATGGCAAAACACTCATAACTGTGTGCTTCCCTTTTTCACGAGAAAGGAGTCAGAGAGGTGAAATTTGTGTATGGGGCGCTAACAATGAAGATCAAACCCGTTAGTGCTCGTTTCCTCAAAACTCACAGAAAGAGAAAAAGAAGAATTCATGAACTTAGTCATTTCAATAAGACGGAAAATACCATAGACACGGTCATTCTGTCCTGTGACTCGAACTGCTTGAAGGCATGCGAAGAGGTAAATGATCCGTGACGTAGGAGGCGTATCGCAACGCGGTTAGCACTTGATCATACGTCAGGTTCAACGCTTCCTGAACGTCAGCGAACGATTTTCCGGTGCCGAGTGTTCCGACCACGGTGGCGACATCAATGCCCGTTCCGGCCACACACGGCTTCCCGTGACAGGTATCGGGAGTCATCGTTATTCCTGGAAACACTTCCATACTGGTCGTGGCAAGCAATGGCGTTGGTGCTGTTTGGCGATTGGTGTGGTCGGGGTTAAACCGGCTGGTGTATCTTGTTTCGTTCTAATGCTGAAAGTATAGATCGAAAAATAAACACACCATCTTCATTATGTAACACCTTTTCCGCCCCTCGTTCAGGATGGGGCATCAGGCCAAGGACGTTGCCTGCCGCGTTGCGAATTCCGGCAATGTTGTCCAGCGATCCATTGGGATTGGCTTGAGAAGTCACATGGCCTTCCCGATCACAATATCGAAATACGATTTGGGCATTAGCTTGTAACGCTGACAACGTCACAGGATCCGTATAATAATTTCCGTCTGCATGTGCGATGGGGAGCCGGAGAACCTGTCCAGGTTCGCATTGGTTGGTAAATGGGGTATCAGCGTTTTCTACCCGAACGTAGATATCTTCACAAATGAACGAGAGATGACGATTGCGCAACATGGCACCGGGCAAGAGCCCGGCTTCCAAAAGAATTTGAAATCCGTTGCAGATACCCAAGACCATCCCTCCCCGCCCAGCGAATTCAACGACTGCATCCATGATGGGAGAAAAACGGGCTATGGCGCCGGTTCGCAAGTAATCCCCATAGGAAAATCCCCCTGGCAGAATGATGGCATCCATGCCTTTGATGGAGGTGTCCTGATGCCAGATAAGATGAGCGGATTGTCCCATGACCTCCGAAAAGACATGAGCGCAATCGCGGTCGCAATTGGATCCGGGAAAGACAATGATGCCGATGTTCAATGCTATTTCCTCTTGTCAAAACCCTAAGCCAAGTTGGAAAGGGCTCTGTGGGAAAAGAGACCTTTCAATGGGGACCTGACGTGAAAACGTCAATAAGTCTCAAGGATCTCGAATCGATAATCTTCAATGACTGTATTGGCCAGCAGTTTTTCGCACATAGATTTGATCGTGTTTTCCGCAGACGTGATATCCGTCTCATTGAGATCCAGCTCCATGAATTTCCCGATTCGGACCTCCTCAACTGTTGAAAAGCCAAGTGTATGAAGCGATTGCTGAATCGTGCGACCTTGAGGATCAAGAATTCCGTTTTTGAGCGTGACGAAAATTTTGGCTTTCATGGTTTCCCAGAAGGACCGACATGCACACGGTGGATAAAATCTTCAAGTCACAATCACGTTGATTGCAAAAAAGGCATTTGCCGGAGATCGATCGATATTTCAATGAAATCGTGAATTATCCGCATACCCGTTTGAGCACTTCCTGATAGGTTTCCTCGATCCGACCCAAGTCTTTTCGAAAGCGATCCTTATCCATGCGTTCCCCGGTTTGGATGTCCCAAAAGCGACAGGTGTCCGGAGAAATTTCATCCGCCAAGATAACCTGACCGTTCCATAACCCGAATTCCAGCTTGAAGTCCACAAGCATCATACCCCTTTCCTGAAAAAAGGGGTTTAACACCCCATTGATTTTAAGAGCCTGCTGTCGGAGTTCCTCTATTTGTGAAGGTGTAGCTAATTTGAGCAGGCGAATATGGTCCTCAGTAATGAGGGGGTCGCCCAACGAATCATCTTTATAGAAAAACTCGATTAATGGTGGATCAATGATTAACCCTTCTTCTAAACCCAACCGCTTCACAATACTCCCCGTGGCTCGATTGCGCACAACAACTTCCACCGGGATAATTTTCACCCGACGCGTGAGCATTTCCCGATCATTGAGTTGCTGAATGAAATGACTGGGAGTTCCCGCTTCGGCAAGATACTGGAAAATTTTTGCGGAGATGGTATTATTCACCACCCCTTTTTCCAGAATGGTTCCACGTTTTTGAGCGTTAAAGGCGGTGGCATCGTCCTTAAAATACTGAATGACCTCGTCGTCCTTTTCAGTCAGGAAAATCTTCTTGGCTTTTCCTTCGTAAAGCATATCTCCTTTAGTTATCATTTGTTTCTCTTGTTTAAAGGTTTTCTTGAAATGGTGGACCGGGATTTTGTTTGACTATTTCGCCAGGCCTGTCTCCCAAACACACGTGTGAAAATCTGTTGCTGGTGTCGCAAATAGGCTTTTGGGTCGAAACAGGTGGCAATCTCTTTCGCGGTAAGATGCTTGGCAATAAAGGGATCCAGCTCGATAAGCGTCTGGAAGGTTCCCTCCCCCTTCCATGCCGCCATGGCGTGTTGCTGCACATGCTCGTAGGCCTCTTTTCTGATCGCGCCCTTATCGATCAGTGCCAACAATAACCGTTGGGAATAGATTAGCCCTCCAGTTTGGTTCAATGTCGTCAACATACGTTGGGGATAGACCACCAGTATGGAAAGCATTTTTGTTAAACGGACCAACATGTAATCGATGAGGATGGTACTATCAGGAAGAATGATTCGCTCGGCGGATGAATGGCTAATGTCCCGTTCATGCCACAATGCGACATTTTCCAGGGCAGCAAGGCTATTGCTGCGGACCACTCTGGCTAGTCCACATAAATTTTCCGACCCAATCGGGTTTCTTTTATGCGGCATTGCTGAAGAGCCTTTTTGGCCGGGCTCGAAAAATTCTTCGGCTTCCAAGACTTCGGTTCGTTGTAGATGCCGAATTTCTGTCGCCACTTTCTCAATGCTGGCTGCCATAAGGGCCAATGCCGAGAGAAAAGCTGCGTGCCGGTCCCGCTGAATCACCTGATTAGAAATTGGCGCAGGTTTCAAGCCTAACCGCTGACATACGGCTTTTTCTATTGACGGAGAAAGATGCGCGAATGTTCCCATTGCCCCTGATAGTTTGCCAACCGCGATATCCACAATAGCTGCTTCTAAACGGTGTTGCTGCCGTTGAAATTCCTGATACCAGATTGCCACTTTCCACCCGAAGGAAATAGGTTCCCCATGGATGCCATGGGAACGCCCCACCATCAGGGTATCTCGGTGCGTGAAAGCCAGTTCCCGCAATGAACCCAATAGACCCCTTACATCCTCCAGAATCAACTCTGCGGCTTCCACCATTTGCAACGCGAGAGAGGTGTCGACGATATCCGAGGAGGTCAGTCCCGCATGGAGGAATCTCCCATCTTTACCAGCTTGCTCGGCCACTGATTCCAGAAAAGCGATGACATCATGTTTCGTGACTTGTTCGATAGCCGCGATCCGTGAAGGATTAATTGTGACTTTTTTGTGAATACGGGCTGCCACACCGCGAGGAACCTGTCCCATGTGTTCCATGGCTTCGCACACAGCGAGTTCGACCTGCAACCACAATTCATACTTGCGGGTCTGGGTCCAAACGGCCCCCATACGTGGTAACGTATAGCGATCAATCATAGGACAGGGAGATTAGGAGGTCGGGTTGAGATCAGAGAATTCCGACGCAGGGATTTTTGTTTGAACCCGGCTGCGCTTATCCGCAAGCCTGGGCTCAGCACGGAGCACATGGTCCAACAGGCCGTTTACGAACCGTCTGGCTTCATCATCCGCAAACCGTTTCGCCAATTCAACGGCCTCATTGATCGTGACCATAGCTGGAATGTCGGGCTCCCACAACAATTCATAAATGGAACATCGAAGAATGTTCCGGTCCACCACCGGCATCCGTTTTAAGGACCAGTCGACGGAAAAGTCACGGATGATCCGGTCAATCTCTGTTTGATTTGTGATCACGCCCAGAACAATGCTGGAAGTAAATGTTTGAACTTCCGGTGAAGCAGATTGACTGGCCCAAAACTTTTCTTGCCACGACGGGTTCTGATCCTGAAACTCATGTTGGAAAAGCATTTGCAGAGCGAGTTGGCGGGCTAGTCGCCTGGATGGACGGACGTTTGTGCGATTGGCTGGCGGAGTATCGGATGGAATCGTCATCGTCATGATTTCGTAGGTTCCCTTAAAAATCCAGATTGGCGGATATTTGTCTTGCTGAGATGTTTCATCAATAAGGCCATTTCAATGGCTGTGCGGGCCGCATCAGCTCCTTTATTCCGCTCAGGTGGGCCAGAACGTTCCATAGCTTGATCGACCGTGTCCGTGGTGAGCACTCCAAAGATGACGGGAATTCCGGTCTCAAGAGATGCACGGCCAATCCCACGACTGGTTTCTGCGCAAATATAATCAAAGTGTGGCGTTTCTCCACGTATTACGGCCCCCAAACAAATAATGGCATCAAATCGACGTGATTGGGCCAGCGTCTTAGCGATCAATGGAATTTCAAAGGCCCCAGGAACTCGAACCAATTGTATGTGGTTCTGTGGGGTACCCAATTGGGTTAAGGTTGATTCAGCAGCAGCCAATAGGCGACTGGTCACGACCTCGTTAAAGGTACTGACCACGATGGCGACCTGACAGTCTGTCCCGTCCAAACTACACTCTGAATTCTCCATTTTGGTCGATTAGTCCCTTTGATCAACAGTCTCTCTGTACAAGGCAAAGAGGAGTCGCGATGAGTGTGTACCACTTGCCACGGGCAACTGCAAGCCCCCGTTACACATTATTCAACAGGTGGCCTAATTTGTCTTTTTTCGTACGCAAGTAGTGAACATTAGAATCCTGGGGGGTGATTTCAATGGGCACCCGTTCGACCACTTCCAATCCATATCCTTCGATCCCGACAATTTTTCTTGGATTGTTCGTGATCAATCGGATTTTTTTTAACCCTAAATTAACTAAAATTTGAGCGCCGATTCCATAATCCCGCAAATCCGCCTTGAAACCTAATTGGAGATTTGCTTCGACCGTATCACTACCCTGGTCCTGGAGATGGTAGGCTCGAATTTTATTGGTGAGCCCGATCCCCCGGCCCTCTTGATTTAAATACAGCAGCACGCCTTTGTCTTCCCGTTCGATCATTTCCATTGCCCGATGGAGTTGTTCCCGGCAATCACAGCGCAAGGACCCAAAGACATCGGCCGTGAGACAACCCGAATGGACTCGCACAAGCGTAGGATTGCTATCAATCTCCCCTTTCACGAGGGCAATGTGTGTTCCAGCATCAAGTTCATTTTCAAAGACTACAGACTGAAAATGACCGAAACGTGTCGGGAGGTTTGCCTGGGCCACTTGCTTCACAAAAGTCTCCCGATGCAGCCGATATTGAATAAGATCTTTGATCGTGATGATTTTCAGTCGATGGTGTTTGGCAAATTTCATTAAATGAGGAACACGAGCCATCGTGCCATCATCATTCATAATTTCACAGATCACTGCCGCGGGATACAGTCCGGCCAGACGCGCAAGATCAACGGACCCTTCGGTTTGTCCAGCACGGCGCAAGACTCCGCCTTTATGGGCTTTTAAAGGAAAGACGTGACCCGGTCTGACAAAATCACTTGGTTTAGCCCTCAGGTCAACCGCCAGCTGAATAGTGGTGGCTCGATCAGCGGCAGAGATCCCGGTAGTAATATTTTTGGCGGCATCAATCGACACAGTAAAGGCGGTGCCGAAAGGTGCGGTATTTTCGTTCGCCTGAGGCGGAAGCTTCAACTCGTCGACTCGGTCAGGGTTGAGGGAGAGGCAAATTAAACCCCGGCCATACTTCGCCATGAAGTTGATATTTTCCGGAGTGACCTTTTCAGCGGCCAGGACCAGATCGCCCTCATTCTCCCGGTCCTCATCGTCAACGAGGATAATGCATTTGCCCGCTTGAATGTCCGGTAAGGTTTCGGCAATGGTATGGAATTGAGGCTTTTTTATTGGGATCGATTCTTTTTTCATGGGTGACTCACGTAAAGATCAAACTTTTCAGCCATAGCTGCTTAGATTTCTGAAATGGATTTGTGGTTGCTCAACCGGATCGACCGCTGGATTATCATAACACTAAGTCCTGCTAATCCTGAAACCAAGCCAAAAACTAAAAACCCTGCAGAGAATGTTCCGGTTACGTCTTTCAACCATCCAAAACCGGATGGTAACAGAAATCCTCCAAATCCTCCTGCCGCTCCTATAAAACCGGAAGCCGTTCCCATAATGGATTTGAACCGATAAGACGCCACCTGGAAAATGACCCCATTTCCAAATCCCAAACAAAACATGATCAGGAGTATGACGGTGAAGGCCAAGACAAAATGATCAAGGGCCCCCGAGGCCAGGCATAAGGCGGCTATCATCAGAAGGATCCCTTGTAAAAAGGTCAGGCCCCCGAACCGATCGGCAAGCAATCCTCCTAGAGGACGGGCACCACTTCCCGCTAGGGCGCAAAGAGCGGTCAATGTCCCGGCATTCACCATGCCTACTTGAAATTGATCATGAAAAAAAATCGGGAGATAACTCGAGAGCCCTACAAATCCTCCGAACGTCACTCCATATAAAAGACACAACCCGTACATGAATGGGTCCTGAAGGCCTTTTCGCAGCAATCCACCAAATCCGTCTTGAGTTTTCGAGATGCCAATATCATTCCTTGCTGGAGCCTGTTGAACCAGCCAGACAAAAAGGAAGGCTGTTCCCATAACAGGGAGCAGCATGACTCCGAAGACGTGATGCCAGCCAACCGCTTCCGCAAGGCGCGGGGCAATAAACGCAGCCAACAGCACACCGCTGTTTCCAATCGCTGCGATTCCCATGGCCAACCCTTGATGAGCAGTGGGATAGGCTTGGCTGGCCAGAGGCAAAGCAATCGCAAAGCTGGCTCCAGCAAATCCTAAAAAGAGCCCAATTCCCAACATTTCTTCGAAACTGATTCCGCTCTGCCATCCAAGCATCAAACCGATGACTTCAAATCCCAGAATACCCACCCCTACGGCTTTGGCCCCCAACCGGTCTCCAAGCGGCCCGACAATAATTCGAAGCAATGCGCCTCCTAATAACGGAGTGCTAACTAATAGGCCTTTTTGGGACGCTGAGAGAGAAAATTCTTCAGAAATGGCGATACCCATGGCTCCAATGAGCAGCCATACCATAAAACTGACTTCAAAGTGCAGCCAGGCACCGAGTAGAGTTGGCCAATGCCCTGAGCGCAACGCCTGCAATCCTTCTCTCAACATTTCTCAACCCAAGCCCTTGAGGGGTCCGATCTCATCAACATTGTCAGGGGAACTGTAATTAAGGGAGGCTTCAATTGCCAGGACAGTATTTTCCAGGACTATAAAAAGTTTTACCTTTCATAGACAATGTTTATCTAAGGGGATCACCTGGAGAACCAGAAAATACCCCGGATCTAGGAAATTTCGTTGCTTTATTTGGTGATCAAAGGCAAATTCATTACAATATCATCAAAAAATTGCACAGCCTGTGCCCCCTGTGCCCCATGGTATTGAGATATCGAGCCGAAGCATGAACCCCAAATCATCAAAAAAACAGATGCCTGAAGTGATTGACGTTATCGTAGAACCTTCTCATTCTAGCCTCGCGAGCAATAGTGTTCCAGAAGAAGTATTACTCGAAGAGGCAAAGGAAAAAGAGGAAGAATCAGGGAGAGAAGATAAGCCTGAGCGCGAGGCGACGTGGGGTACTGCCTCAACTGCTCTTATTCCGACCACGACCCTCAGCCGGTACTTAGCAGAAGTTCGGCGCTATCCCTTCCTTTCCAAAGAAGAAGAACTTCAACTCTTTCACGAATACAAGCAATTAGGGACACGAGAGGCTGCAGTAAAACTTATTTTAGCCAATTTGCGCGTGTCCGTGGCTATTGCCTCAGAATATGGGCTGGCTGGTGTTGATCAAATGGATCTTATCCAGGAAGGGAATGTGGGGCTCTTGCAGGCCATGAAGAAATTCGATTCTACAAAAAACGTTCGCTTTTATGCTTATGCGGCTTGGTGGGTGCGAGCCTATGTCTTGCGATATCTCCTCAATAATTTTCGTCTCGTCAAAATTGGAACCACCCAAGAACAGCGACGCCTTTTTTATAATCTTCGGAAGGAAAAGGCCAAATTGGAGCGACAGGGATATGTGCCCGATCCCAAACTACTGGCGGACCGACTCAACGTCCGTGAACGGGACGTAGTGGAAATGGATCAGCGACTAGGGAGTTGGGAACTTTCCCTGGATCAGCCGATGACTGATGAGGGGGAAGGAACATTTCATGATCTCCTTCCCTCCACTCAAGTTCCCATTGATGATCAGCTTGCCGACACTCAGCTCCGAGTTCTATTTCGAAAAAAGTTGGCAAAACTTGCACAAACGCTGACCGAGCGAGAAGAGGATATTCTTCGCAATCGTCTCCTATCGGAAGCTCCCATGACTTTAGAAGATATAGGGAGAAAATATATGATTACCAAAGAGCGGGCTCGTCAACTGGAGGCCAAAATAATTAAAAAGTTGCGGGAGCTTATGAAAAAAGATATTCAGGATTTTGAACATCTCAGAAAATAATAACGTAAGCCAATATACGTATTAACTTCTTTTTTTACCCGCTCCTTAAAAAGTATCACTCCTTATCCTTCTGCCCCTGAAGTTCTCGCCTTTCTCTCTAAAAATCTCTTCTTTCCCTCTTGACTTCATTTTAACCAGACTTATCTAAACCCTTGACGTGACACATTTGTAAAAATTTAAGCAGATGTGTGTAATCCGATTCGTTAATTAAAATTCTCACCAGTTTCCCATCAAATTGGGCAATTACCAAAGAAGGAGGTAGACATGGCAGCCACAAAAGAGAAGGAAAAAAAGGAATCAAAAGAGGGAAGCAGCGCTAAGGGAGAGGGAAGTAGCGCTAAGGGGTTTCGTCCCCTGGGCGATCGGGTGTTCGTAACTTATACGGAAGAATTGGAACGGACAGCAGGCGGAATTTATGTGCCTGACTCTGCTCGCGAAAAACCACAAAGAGGCACAATCGAAGCCGCAGGACCTGATGTTGAAAATGTAAAAGTCGGAGATCAAATTTTGTTTGATAAATATTCTGGCACCAAAATCAAGATTGAAAATGATGATTGTTTGATTTTAAAAGAAGAAGATATTTTGGGCGTATTTGAAAACTAACGCCACCTGAACTCTAGAAACCATTCTCTTGTTTTTTCCACACACAAAATGATTTGCAAGGAGGAGATGTATGGCTAAGCAGTTGCAATACAGTGAAAAGGCACGCGCGTCCATTTTAAGCGGAGTGAATCAATTGGCCGATGCGGTAAAAGCGACATTGGGGCCAAAAGGCCGGAATGCTATTTTGGATAAAAAGTTTGGCGCCCCTACCATCACTAAAGACGGTGTGACGGTTGCAAAAGAAATCGAATTAAAGAATCCTTATGAAAACATGGGTGCTCAGCTGGTTCGGGAAGTGGCAAGCAAAACCAGTGATGTCGCCGGTGACGGCACAACGACAGCGACAGTATTGGCACAAGCCATTTACCGTGAGGGCGTCAAAAATATTACTGCAGGCGCAAATCCCATGGAAATCAAACGGGGAATTGATAAAGCCGTCGAGGTCGTGATTGAAGAGTTGAAGAAAATTAGCAAGCCGTGCCAAACCAAAAAAGAAATTTCCCAAATTGGTTCCATTTCCGCAAATAACGATCAGACGATTGGTGATCTTATTGCCGAGGCAATGGACAAAGTGGGAAAAGATGGCGTCATCACGGTAGAAGAAGCCAAGTCCATGACCACTTCATTGGATGTAGTCGAAGGAATGCAGTTTGACCGTGGTTACATCTCTCCCTATTTCGTGACCAATGCGGACCGGATGGAAGCTTCTTTGGAAGACGCCTTTTTGCTGATCGTTGAAAAGAAAATTAGTGCCATGAAGGACTTGCTCCCTATTCTTGAGCAAGTAGCCAAAATGGGCAAACCATTAGTCATTATTGCCGAAGATGTCGAAGGCGAAGCCCTGGCGACCTTGGTGGTCAATAAACTTCGTGGCACCTTGAATGTGGCAGCGGTGAAGGCACCTGGCTTTGGTGATAGACGGAAAGCCATGTTGGAGGATCTTGCCACCTTGACGGGCGGACAGGTGATTTCCGAGGAAGTGGGCCTTAAACTCGAAAGCGTGAAGCTGACAGACCTGGGCCGTGCCAAACGGGTTAATATTGACAAGGACAACACCACGATCGTGGAAGGGGCCGGTGATCCCAAACGGATTGAAGGGCGAGTCAAACAAATCAAGACGCAGGTTGAAGAAACCACCTCCGATTACGACCGTGAAAAATTGCAAGAGCGATTGGCAAAAATGATTGGTGGCGTCGCTGTGATTAACGTAGGTGCGGCGACCGAAACCGAAATGAAGGAAAAGAAAGCTCGCGTGGAAGACGCTCTTCATGCGACGAAAGCCGCGGTAGAGGAAGGTATTGTTCCTGGTGGAGGAGTGGCTCTTCTTCGCTGTGTTTCATCTTTAGATAAATTAAAATTAGACCACGATCAGCAAGTTGGGGTGAATATCGTCAAGCGTTCCTTGGAAGAACCCATTCGACAAATTGCCATCAACGCAGGAGCAGAGGGCTCCATTATTGTGGAAAAAGTACGAGCTGAATCCACTAATCGGGGCTACAATGCAGCCACTGGAGAATACGTGGATATGGTCGAGGCCGGCGTGATTGATCCGACCAAGGTCGCACGTTGTGCGTTGCAAAACGCTGCCAGTGTTGCCAGCCTCATGCTCACCACAGAAGTCATGGTCACAGATATTCCAGAATCGAAGTCAGAATCCGCGATGCCTGGCGGTCATGACCACGGCATGGGTGGCATGGGCGGATTTTAATTGCTCGACTCTGAAGAGTATTGCAGGAAAAACCTGGAGGATGAAAATCCTCCAGGTTTTTTTTGTGCGCCCAGCATGGGCGCACTCTTTGGGGTACAAGTCCTGCCGTAAGTTGATCACCGCGACCGAAGTGAAGCGCAACTGGGTGAGGGCGACCGAACATGGGAAGGACGCGTGGATCGAAGCTGCGAGCCGATGGACAAGAATCGGATAGAAGGCGCTGCCGAGCAGGACGAGCGGGCCATGACTCGCGAAGCTCTCGTGATCAAGACGAAGTGGTGTCAATCCGGCGGTTTGTGCAGCGAGGAGTGCGTTCTTACCTGGGGAGATCTCGCCTTGTGCCTGAAAGGGCGACGGTGCTGAGCCGGAACGAGAAGTCAGCAGAGGCCGTAGTAGCTACCGGGGCTGGGGCGAAGGGCCGAACGAGAAGGAGAGCAGACGGCCATGTCGCTCGGAACTACAGTGCCTCAGAAGCCCGGGCAGCTGGGGCGACCCGCAGGCGGGCGAGGTGAAGCCGGATCTGAAGCGGGGCTATTGAGAGTTGTAAGATTAACTGTGTAACTGGTTATCATGACTATTCCATTCATAAGGAGGAATGATGACCAGAGAACAGACCAAAACGGATGTGTTGTTAGATGAATTGTTGAAAGACTATCAGTCCCCTCAGGACATTCTGGACAAGCAGGGGGTCCTCACGACGCTCACGAAACAGCTGATGGAGGGTGCGCTGGAGGCCGAATTGACAAGCCATCTGGGCTATGAGCCTCATGCTCCCGAGGGGCGGGGATCCGGCAATTCGCACAATGGCACCACGGGCAAAACGGTGCAAACTGACCACGGGAGCTTACCGCTGGAGATCCCCCGTGACCGGCAAGGCTCGTTTGAACCCGTGTTGGTCAAAAAGCGGCAACGGCGCCAGCAGAATGGACGCGGCGCGCATTGCCGGAAACAGTCGGCGCTGGGGCAGAACAGCCGCATGGTGCTGAACTGGGCGATGCTGATCGCCTTCTTCGACCGACTCGGTGTGCCTCGGCTCTCATGACCTCAACTTCTCGAACCGCCCGGTGCGGACCCGCATGCCAGGTGGTGTGGGAGGAGAACGGTCAGCCAAGCTGACCGCCCCTATCCCGATTATTCTTGAATGAAGGTAGTGTTTATCCCCCAACATAATATATAGCAATATTCCTATTTTTTACTTATCAGAATTGCCCCCTACATGCCATTCCCATAGGAGTGTCCAAGGTTGGCCCCTAAATTATCTCTGATCTTGGTCCTTTGTTGGTTAATTACGGGATGTGCTCCGAGTCTATATTGGATCCACGAATCTTCCTCTATCCCTTCCTGTCAGCCCGATAGGCTTCCTCAATGGAGTGATTTTATGCCTCGCGTTTCCAAAGACCAGCGAGGGGCCGAAACCGCCATTCGTTTTCTGGTTCATCCTTCAGAGCGAATGTTGCGTATGGCCTTTGATCGGGAGCATTCCTGGGTTAAGCCGGATCTTGCTGAACCAGAAAACCCCATCTTTAGGCGATTGTCGGAGCAACTTCTTGCCCATGAACAAGTGCATTTTCTTATCAGCTGCCTTGTTGTCCGACAGGCCAACATGTCCCTTACCGAGCAGGATGACCTGTTTGAAATATTGGAGTTGACTAAATTAATTGCCCAACGGTTGAATCTGCAATATGATGCGGCTACCAATCATGGACTGAATTGGGATGCCCAGCAATTATGGGAAACCGAGGTCATGCGACAGTTTCAAAAATTTGGAGACCAATCCTGAACCCGGTGTTTTAGCAGACAGGGTATATGAGGTATTTTTTTGACAGGTAATTTAAGTGATGTGGTATAAAGTGAATTGATCTTCACTTAACTCTCACATTGCATTCACGCATGATTAAATATCATTTAACCCGATAGGCGCCATGACCTCGCATTCAGTGAATAAAAGAACCCGCTCTTCCCACCAACCAGGTCTTTGTGCATCGGCGTGGACTGTCATCGCCCTTTTATTCAGTGTGAACTGCTTGATTGGTGTTTCAAGCAAGGTTCAAGCGGCCGATTCACTTTCGCGAACAGAATCGAATTGTACCATCGGCATGGCCAAAGGCGATGCGAAGGCAGAATGCCGGGTTCCGATTCCCAATGGATGTACCGTGGCCCAGTTTCCAGGCTATCCCGAACCCTGGGCTGATATCTCCAAGGGAGGAGGGACATCCTGCGAATTTGACCAAAAGCATACTGACTGGAAAACCTCCATTGTCGGAACATGCCAAGCCTGTAAAACCGAACAATGTACGGGAAGATTTATCGTGATGTTTAATTGTGCGGACAATGTTCCTTCTGCCAACCCGGCATCCCCTCAACGAAAATAAATTCCCTTTTACCTTGAGGAGTGTTGCTACACATGACTCCTCGGTCGACCCTCGCCAATCAGATCAAAGAAGAGGCCCGACGCTTAGGTTTTGATGCGGTGGGAATTGCACGTCTTCCAACGCCTCTTACTACTGTTCCTTCGCCACCTGCTCAAGATACGATTCTTTCCGATGACCCGCCTATAACCTCGCGATTATGGGGGCGCCTGAAAAAATGGCTGGAATTGCGCTTTCATGGAACCATGGAATGGATGGCGAGGGACCCGCAGCGACGGTCTGACCCAGCGGAAGTTCTTCCAGGATGTCAATCTCTCGTTGTCGTCGGTATGAACTACTACACGGAACATACTCCCGATGAGTCAAATAGCGCTGGACGTATTGCCCGATATGCGTGGGGAAAGGATTATCACAATTTGATGAAGGAACGGCTGTCACAGTTGGAGAATTTTCTTCATGCCCAAATCCCGGAGGTTCAGACCAGAAGTTATGTGGACACGGGGCCCGTCATGGAAAAACCGTGGGCGCAGGAAGCTGGCATTGGCTGGATCGGTAAACACACGAATGTAGTTTCCACGGATTTCGGGTCTTGGCTGTTGCTGGGAGAAATTCTTACGACCGTGTCGTTCGATTTCGACGAACCCGCCATGGATTTATGCGGAACCTGTTCGCTGTGTATCCAGGCTTGCCCAACAGGAGCGATTGTGGAACCCTATCTCCTCGATGCGGAGCGATGTATCTCTTATTTGACGATTGAATATCGTGGAGATGTAGATGACCTGCCAGTCGAGTTGCGAAAAAAAATAGGTAACAGAATTTTTGGCTGTGACGACTGTCTGGATATTTGTCCCTTTAACGTTAATGCGAAACCAACTTCTGAGCCAGGATTTCAACCATCTCCCTGGACGTTGCATCCTCAATTACCAACATTGGCGAATCTTACCAAAGAAGAATTTCAATCTCTGACGAAAGGTAGCCCCCTGCGTCGCCCTAAACATGAGGGATTTATCCGAAATGTGCAGATTGGACTAGAAAATCAAACGCCCCCTGATTCCCTTACCATAATTCGATAACCGTTACGCCATTTCCTCCCTCGGCTGGATCACCCGCTCGAAAGCTTTGAACATAGGGTGAGGATTGACAAAGTGTTCGAATCCCTGATTTTAGTGCGCCGGAACCCTGGCCATGGATGACTTTGAGATATTTGGCCTGACTAACCAGTGCGTGGTCCAGGGCAGCAATCGTCATCTCCATCGCGTCGTCCAGGCGGATACCACGAATGTCAAGTTCATGTTGATAGAGGCCGGTTGCGGGAGAAGAGGCTGTGGAACCCGGTAGGGTTTGGATTGCGGGTGAGGACCGTTGCCCTCCCATTCGATTTCGAGTCTGCGAGGATTTGTCCAGGGCAGAAGGTGTTGCCAATCGTAGGGCAGAGGGCGCCGTTTTTATCGTTTGCCCCCCCACACGAATAGATACCTGTTTTTTCCCTTCAAGACTTTCCAGCAAAATCCCCGTGGTGCCCAAGGAATCAATTTCCACGAGGTCCCCCTCATGAGGTGGTTCTGATGAAGTCGGTGAATTGCTCGGAAGTTGCGAGAGAATTTCTAGATTAATGGTTCCTAAAGCTTGTTGGATGGACTGTACATTGGAAAGGGTTTTGTTCTTTTTTAAATCGTCTACCATTTGATTGAGATGCCGCTGAGCCTTGGAAAATTCTCGTTGCCACTGCTTTCGGTATCGTTGCCGGTCTTCACGTTCTTGGTTCTGGAGTTGATCACGAGTTATTTGCAAGTCATCATGCAGACGTTGTGCTTCTTGACGGAGACGTTGAGCTTGCGTGGCCTCCCTAGCCAATCGGATATATGTTTCATGCAGAGATCGGAGCATACGGTCAAGATCGCGGTCCTGCCGTTGGATCAAGGACTGGGCCGCCTGAATAATTGAAGGATCCAATCCTAATCGTCCCGCGATTTCCAGTGCGGAGGATCCGCCGGGAATTCCGTCTAAGAGCCGGTATGTTGGAGAGAGTGTGTCAAGGTCGAATTCCTGACTGGCATTCCGAACTTGAGGATTGCGAATGGCTAATGTTTTCAAGCTTGGATAATGAGTAGTAGCCACGATAATGTACCCTAATTCGCAGAGATATCCCAAGAGCGCTTCGGCTAGTGCGGCGCCCTCAATAGGATCGGTAGAGCTGCCCACTTCATCCAGGAGGACGAGTGAGCCACGGGTAAATGCCTCCTCCTTTGGCGACCCGGCATCTTTTAATAACGCGATCATGTTGAGAATATGGCCAGAAAAACTCGATACGTCCTTGCTGAGATCTTGAGTGTCGCCAATATCCGCATACACCCGTTCGAAAAGTGCCATATCGGAGTCAGGATCACAAGGAGGGTGAAGTCCCGCTTTCACCATCATTGCGATTAACCCCACCAGTTTTAAGGACACGGTTTTCCCACCGGCGTTTGGTCCAGAAATGATGAGAACCTTGGTGTCGCCTTCTATCCGAATGGAGTTGGGCACGACGTGTTCCTTGGTCAACGCCAGGAGTGGATGGCGGGCCTGATGCAGGTCTATGCGACGTTCCTGGTTGAGATGAATGGGAGAGCCATGGATTTTGATGCTTAACCGTGCTTTGGCCATGAGACAATCCAGTGCCGCCAGACAGTTCAAGTTTTCCTGGATAGACGGAACATGCTCTGAAACGAGGCTGGACAAATCT
>WHTE01000020.1 GCA_009377845.1 Nitrospirales bacterium
CATGGCGGATGGAATTATGGCAATACGTTTGTGTTTGGCAAGGAGTTACATCCATTGCCTGAGTGCACGGGCATCGCCTTGCAGGCTCTGGCTGGCACCACCCCCATCCACGAAATAGAACGGAGCCTCGATTATCTATTACACGAACTCCCTCACATCCGGACTCCCATCTCACTGGGTTGGACTCTCCTCGGTTTAGGAGCCTGGGGATTGAAGCCCGCGGATACGGAGGAGTTAGCTTTGGCGAGCCTGCAACGCCAAAACCGGTATGGGCCCTATCCTGTTCCCTCGCTGGCATTGCTTCTGTGCGCCGTCAAAGCGTCTCAGGGTCTGCATTCCTTATTCAGATCTTCGCCACAAGAAACACTTTCTTCTTCTGCCCACCACTGAATTAGGAAAAAGACAACTTCGATGACCACTCCTCTCACGCACACAGAACAGCCAACGCTCTCCAGAAGACAATTCCTGCAGGCTTGTTTGGTCGGAGGGGGGTTGGCTGTTTCAGGGTTCTCTCTGCTTCATTGGTTGACAGGCCCTCGCCTGACAGCTCAGACGTTTATCGGTCAAGCGGGAACCTATAGCGCGGACATTGCCTTACTCATTCGCCGAGGACTCCAAGAATTGGGAGTGACCCCATCAGAGATCAAAGGGAAACGTATTCTGTTAAAGCCTAATTTGGTTGAGCCACACCAATCGTTGTCCCATATCAACACCCATCCCCTTGTCGTGCGAGGCGCGGTCGAAGCGTTCCTTCACCAGGGTGCCGCTTCCGTGGTGGTTGCCGAAGGGCCCGGGCATCGTCACGATACCCTCTTAGTGTTGGAAGAATCCGGCCTGGCGGATGTGCTGTACGAAGATCATATCCCCTTTCACGATCTGAACACGATGGAAGGCGTGACCATGCCCAATCTGGGTGGCCATACAAAACTGACCTCTCTGACCTTTCCCAGAGTGGTGCAGGAAGTGGATTGGGTGGTCTCTCTGGCCAAGATGAAAACCCACCATTTGGCCGGCGCCACCTTATCCATGAAAAATTTTTTTGGGGTGATGCCCGGAAACTATTATGGGTGGCCAAAGAATGTGTTACATCAAGTGGGAATACCGCAATCCATTTTGGATATAAATGCCACCATCAAACCTCATTTCGCCATTGTCGACGGAGTCACCGGGATGGAAGGGGATGGCCCGATTATGGGCACTCCTATTCAAGCCGGAGTTTTGGTCATGGGGAGAAATCTCCCGGCCGTCGATGCCACCTGTTGTCGGATCATGGGAATCAATCCACATCAAATCGAATACCTTCGTAAGGCCGACCAGTGGTTAGGCCCCATTCACGAATCGCTAATTGAACAACGCGGAGAATCCTGGCGATACGTGTACCACCCCTTCAAACTGATCCCGGAGATTCCCGCCCACCAGGGCATTCGTTTAGCCTAGCGGACTTACCCTGACTCCTTTGCAGAATCTCCAAGCCTTATCCGGCCTTCGCTCCAAGCCGAGGCTTCATTCTACTATTTTTCACCTCAAGGAGATTTGACTCTAGAGGTTCTGGGAAAAAACCTCGAAAGGGGCAACCTGCTTTCCGGCGCAAACAGGCAGGTTATACATTGACATTTTGTAAAATTAATTCGTGAGACCGTTTTTTTCCAATACACAGTTTCCGTTTGAGATATTCTCTACTAGGTTTCTCAATCCAGAAATAACACAAGGAGGCCATCGCAACCACCGAAAAGAGAATTCCGCATAAATGGGCCCACAAAATAGGTTGATTGAGCTCAGGATTCATACCAGAATAATAATTATCGAATGCGTATCGAACTATTTCTAGCATCGGATAGTGAACCATATATATTCCAAAGGATATGGTTCCCAAAAATACTACTGTTTTATTCGCAAATACTTGAGCAATGCCCATTTGTGAGTTCGCAAGCGTCACAATGAAAAATGGAATGAGAGGATACAGAAACACAATCGGTAACCCCAATACCAGAAAAACAATGAATACCAACAGAAGAGCCAGACACCAACGAGACGACCGCAAGGAATCTTTGAGCATGTCACAATTTTCTTGAACATAAAACATCACGCAACCCAAAATAAATCCATTCAACACCCGAGCCACGGCTACCCAGCCATAATGCCATTCCCACTGCCAATGGTTGTGCATGATACTCAACGGATAAACCGTGACCAATAAGAGAATGAACAAGAATTGAAAACCTCTACTTTTTACCGGAATCAAACATTTCATGACGATCGGAAAACTGAGATAGGCTACCCATTCCGCACTCACGGACCATGCAGGCGTATTAAGGGATGGATCAACCCACATATTAGTGAGCGTGACATTGCGTACCAACTCCCAATAAGTAATAACCTTCTGATCCCAAACCCCAATCCCGTTCGCTATGACCAGTAAGCAGACAATGACAAGATGCATGGGATAAATTCTGGCTAATCGAAGAGCAAGAAAATTTATCACTCCATGCAGGGTCAGTCTCCTTTCAAATTCATGTCGATGCACATACGTAAGAATGAATCCGCTCAAGACGAAAAAAAAATCAACTGCATACACCCCCTGAACAATGATATTCCTCCCCAATCCCCAGTGAATTTTTTCATGAAATCCAGGTAAATACCCATTGGGTTCTCCAAAACACGTATGAAAGAGAACAACCCATAACGCGGCAAAACCTCGGAGGCCCGTTAGCGTATTTATATTTTCCCGACCTTGAGATGTCATAATACTGAAAGCCCAAATTGATTAATAACCAACCGTAATCGAAGATTCGGTTTAGAAAGGTTATTTCTTAAATACCATGATTTAGGCGATTCCGGATAAGGCTACTCAGCGCCCTCTATCGGTATTCCCCTCATTTTGTGACAGGGATCCCTCCGGAAGAATTCCAAAATGTCAGCCAAGGGTTAGTCAAAATGACGGAAGGAACAAGGAAGAGAAATTCTGTTCAAGCAGAAAGGAAAACTGGCATGAGTTGAAACAGGTGACTCACCCGGATCAGGATACGGGAGTCAATGCCCGGGCACATGCCGTGGAGTTCAGGAAGGGGTTTCGAGGAGAGCATTCACTTCTTGAAGGCGACCGTGGGCTTTGTCAGCTTCGGGGCTTTGAGGGTAGGTCCGCACGAGCTGTTGAAACACCGAACGGGCCATCGATAGCTGCTGTAATTCGAGGTGAGAATAGCCAATCTTCAACAGGGATGCGGGAACTTTATTGCTGGAAGGGTAGAAGGCAAAGACTCGTTCAAATTCATCGATCGCTTCTTGAAACCGTCTTTGTCCGTAATAACATTCACTCAACCAGTATTGCGCATTCGCGGCCAGGGGAGAGTCTGAGAACGTCCGCAAAAATGTCGAAAAACCGCTGGCGGCTTCCACAAAATTCCCTTGCCGAAGGAGCGTCAATGCCCTTTCATACGTCACCTGAGGGTCGCGGACTTCGACACGACCGGGAGAAACCGTGGCTGGCGCTCCGGCCCGAGCCGGCAAAGTCCTGGGAATGTGCGATGAGAGCGCATATGGAGCGACCGCCCCAGCGACAACAGGTTGAGCACTTCTCTTCGAAGATTCTGAGCGATTGATTCCCCCGGACTGAGAAGATCGGGGCGTGATGCTCGAAGGGAGAGCGCGGGATTCTCCTGACCGTGCGGACAGTTCGGGTGTCTGGGCCACGGGGGCATTGAAGGAAAGCGGACCACCTTGCTGGCTGGCAACCCGGGAGAGCTTTTGCTCGTGTTCATCCAATCGCGCCCCGAACGTGGTGCTGACTTTTTCCAACGTTCCCACTACCGACTGTATACTTCGCCGGACTTCTTCGAAATTCGCCTGGACTTGTTGCCCCTGAACGTCGTGTTTTTGGCCTGTGAGCTCGGCCTGCTTGCGCAACTCCGCGACGTGCTGCTCTTGTTGTGCGACATGTTGTCGAAGGGAGGCAAGCACCTGCTGGTAATCCACTAACGAAGTCCGAAACTCTCCCAACTTTCCTCCCTGCTCCGTCAAGAGCTGCTCTTCCGCCGCCAAACGATCTCGAAGTTGATGCACCAGGGGCTCAGATTGTTGAAGCCGGGTTCGCACTTCTTTCATCTCCGTGTCATACCGTCCCATTTTTTGGTTTAACTCGTTGACCTGATGCTGATTCTTTTCAATAGCCCCCCGAACCTGGGAAAGGTCCGTATCCTTCAAGGTGGCCATTTGATCCATCACCTCCGCACGGGCATGAAGTAATTCCTTAATCTCGCCCCGTTGCTGTGCAATCAGGAGATTCGCCTTTCCTAACGCATCATTTGCTTCATTCACCGATTGTTGGAGCGACGTTTTACTCTTATCGAGCTGGCCGATCTTCGCGTCCAACTCTCGCTTTATTTTCACCACATCCGCCTGCTGAGCCACACACCCCACCACCATGGCGCCCAGCCCCAAGATGACCAATCGGGCACTCCAACGACCACAACACGAACGGGGTCTTAACATGGTGCTTTCTCTATCCTCTCAGAACCGAAGATATACAATGGCCGGCAAGAGACCTTGACCAATCCATGCTAATCAGTCCGGTTGGCAGGGTACTGCATGGCGGTTGACGCCACACTGATATCCAACACCAAATGGGCACGCCGATTCTTCTGGTAACACGGTTCAGTTGAGTCCCAACAGGCCGGGTTATCCTTACCGAATGACATGACGTGGAGTCGCTCAGCCGGCACTCCCAGACTGGCGAGATAGTTTTTGGTGCGAATCGCGCGCTTTTCACCTAAGACATGGTTATACGAGGCCGTCCCACGATCATCGCAATGTCCCTCAATGGTGATCTCCGCATGTGGGTGAGCTTTCAGCCACTCCGCGTTGGCGCTTAACGTCGTCTTGGCCAGTTCATTGAGTTGGAAGCTATCAAATTCAAAATGCACATCTTGTATCCCGCTTTGAGCGGTGAGTTGTTCGGCACGAGTTCGATCTACCCAATAATCATTTGGAGAAACAGGGGACTTCAGGTCTAAGCCAAAATTTTTGTCTTCCCGGATCATGGGATTTTCTTCAAGCAGATCGGATAATTTCCCTGCCTCTTCAGAGAAATACCCTTCTCCACCGGAAGTCACTCCGTGTAACCCTTTTTCCGTGGATACCGTTGAAAGATCGCCCTGTGAGACGACCACAGTGGGCTTCCCCGTCTTTTTGCCATGTTTATGGACCCCATGGGAAGAGCGATGGCCACAACCGGTCGCTAGCAACACCATCAGGATCACTATTCCCCAAACATAGATTCTGCAGGTCGATGCATGAAATGTCATGATGCAAACTCCTTGTTCAACGGCTACAGCGAACTACACACGAGGTGACTCTGTTCAAAACGCCTACCCCTGAAACAAAAATTTGCAAAAACAAGGCCAAGTCACCATGCCGAACAAGATTGGGACTCACCCCAGCGAAGCATCGGCGCCTGGAATACCCCCATACGAGAACATGCAAAAGAAGAAATGTTCCGGCGATAGGATCTATTGGCACACAAATCCATCAAAATTCCATAGTTGGGCTGCAGAGTTACGGATCCCTCACCTATTGCTCGAGCGGAAACCAAGCTCTTTAATTTAAAAGGAGTTACAACATGCCATAAGACCGCAAGCTACTCGGGAGAAGGATTGGAAGGCTCAACCGACACGTCGATATGAAACTTGTTCCGTTCCCCACGCGGCATTTACTCAACAATCGTGGCTTTTCCTCAACGCTCTTAAATGACAACCTGCGTGGAAGATGACCAAGGAGGTAGGATTTTGCTGGAGAATAGGTCTCGGGAAGAAGACAGGACAGGTCAGCGGGCCAAAGACTATCCGGCATTCCATTCAGACGTGGCGAAATACCAGCTCTGCCCACCGCATTCTTTAGCCCGATACATCGCTTGATCGGCAATTTCTAATAATCGATGAGGGTCCGTGGAATCTTTGGGATAGACCGCAATTCCGATACTGATCTGAATAGGAATATCCTGCCCACCCAACCGAGCGGGTGGAGCCAGGCATTCTAAAATTTTCTCGGCCACCTGCCGAATGTCCTGAATTCGATCAAGCCCCTGAAGAATCACTGTGAACTCATCCCCGCATAATCGCGCGACGGTATCGGTCGATCGCACACAAGTCGCCAGCCGCTTCGCGACAACGCGCAACACGCGATCTCCAGTTGGATGACCATGGTGATCGTTGATTGCCTTGAAATTGTCGAGATCCAAAAAAAATAAAGCCAGCAAGGTCCCATTCCGCCTTGCATGCGCTACCGCCTGTTGCAGGCGGTCTTCAAACATAATTCGATTCGGTAGATCGGTCAACGGATCGTGATACGCCTGATGTTTCATCAGCAGTTCTTGCGCCTTACGAGCCGTCACATCATGCAAGATCGCGACAAAATGCGTGAGTTGTCCCTGCTCATTCACCAAAGGAGTGACCACTTGCTCAAGAACCAGGGATTCGCCATTTTTCCCTGTTTGCATAATCTCGGTCTTCACACAACAGAGATTCTTGGCAGAAGAATCATACGGATGGCTCATGGCTTGCAATTGCGCATGAGGGAACGAACTCAACGGTGAGCCCAGCATCTGTTGCGTGGCGAGGCCCAGCAACGCGGAATAGGCTTCATTCACCCATTCCAGACGACCCTGCGGGTCCGTCACGCACACCGCGTCATTCACTGAGCCGATAACCGCGCTCTGTAATCGCCATTGTTCCAATTGCCTTCCACGCGCCATCAACCGTTCGATCTGATCGCCCAAGGCCCGCAACCACCCGGTCACCGTCACATCGAACATGTAAGGTCTTGCGGAACACACCACCAGCACACCGGAAAGATCGCCCTGACGACCCAGAGGAACGCACAACGTGTCATGAAGCTGAAAAACGGGTGGGAACCAGGCTATCTCGCCTGATTGAGGGCCACAGCTAGAGAGGAGAAACACGTCAGAGGCCCCACAGGCCCTGACTAACCCGTCCTGTCGGGAAACCTCGTTCCACCAACTCGATCCATGCGGTTCCCAATCCAAATCTGCCGTCACGGCATGGGCGCGTAACTGGGCACCATATCCCTTACGCACAGTTGCCATCCACACAAAGGGAAATCCAAAGGTGTGCACGAGGCCCTCACAGATCTGCGTCAGACATGCATCTATACTCTGGCCGGCAAATAATTGCGCTTCGAGACTCTGCACCAATTGGATAAAGGGCTGAGCGGAAGAATGCTCCGTCGCCTCCAGGGTCACTCCCCAATGCCACGCCGTCACCTTCTGAGACTGGTCGAACATGGGCGTCACCACACACGCGACTTTCCGCGATGGTCCTCTTGATAGGCGCAGCGTCAACACCCCCATCGCGGATCCTTGAGAAGGGTCAAGTGCACGAAGCTGATTCCGGATCATTCTCCATTCTTCTTGAGGAACATATTCAGCCACCGACACCTTACCCATACTGGCCAGATCCATGCCCAGTGCATCGCACACGGCATCATTGGCCATCAGGATTACACCTTCACACGAAGTCACAAAATGGATCTGGGGCTTATCCGGGAGAGAGATGGGAGCCGTGAACGAAGCAGTCGGATCACTGGCCGTCAGCAATTCAGGGAATAGGGATGGTTCCGAAGTGGTCGCAAGAATCTCGGTGAGCCGACCCGTCAATCGGTGAAGCGCCTGACTGAGTTCTTGTTCTTGTGCGTCGGAGAGGTCACTCGATTCAGCTTGAAAATCCCGCAAAGACTGTTCGAGTAATTGGTGGAGTTGATTAAAAGTCGCCACGATTACATTCACCCCGGTGCAAGGAAGAGGAAAACCGCATAGAGTATCTTATAGATAATACACCCAATATCGATATCTTTTGGCAAGCCGTCCCGGACGTCAACCCGTCCAAAGTGGGAGCCATCATCGACTACCATTCTCTGTCCGAGAAATACCATCATGCGCCAGATCTTTCAACCCATAGACCCCCGCCCGCTCATTGCGGAGATGACCAAAGAAGATGGAGGGAATTCATGGGTAGTCTATCAGGGGGACGTTCTGGAGGCTGTTGAATAAATACAATATTTTGCCTGTTGATCCGCAAGTGGGTACCCGAGAGCCATATAATAATATGGAAATATGGGGAGTATTCAAAAAAGCCCCTGTTGGTAGCCCGCCCAGCCCCGGCGTGAGACGCGCCGTTTCCCGTGACAAGGCAGCACGGATTCGTAGGAGTAAGGCGTCAGGAGTAAAATGACAAAAGTCAAACTGTTCTGAGTGTTCTTCTGCCACCTACTCACTTTTTACTTCTCACTTTTCACTGGTTCAAAGAACGCCGCTGGCCTGCCTGCCGAGCCTACTCCGCCGAAGTAGCTTTGGCTACGAAGGCCGGGAGCTCCGGTGCAGGCACGGCGGCATTTTTCAACACTCCCTTCTGGAAAAAAGGGAAATCAATCCTTCCTCGGCATCGGCTTGTGCGTGAGCATAGCGTTCCACCGTCCCGATATCTGACCAATAACCGGAATGAACAAATCCAAACATTCTCGAACCACGCGCAAGCTCATTCGTATAGGAGTCGATGATGGAAAACGGAGTATCCGGCGGAGCATCTTGCATGACAGACGGATGGAGAATATGGACGCCCGCAAACATCCGTTCAACCAGAGGACCGGTCGAATCGGCCTGGCTCATTCCCCGGCCATTTATTCTGAGGATGCGATTTCGTGCATCCGATTCCACGGCTCCCCATTGGGCGGCTTGTGGATCATCGCGAAGCACCAACGTCGCCACTCCACCATGAGCCCGATGAAATTCTCTCAGTGCCTTCACATCCAACCCGATCAACGTATCGCCGTTAATGACGACAAAAGGTTGGTTCTCAAAAAACCACTCGGCCGCTTTCAATCCACCACCCGTTCCCAACAGTGTTGGTTCATGAGAATACCTCACCTGCATATCCCAGCGTGAGCCATCACCGATCGCTTCCTCGATCAAATGCCCCAAATAATGTAAATTAATAATGACATCACAAATCCCGCCAGCCCGCAACAATAACAAATTCCATAGGATGAGCGGCGTCCCCCCAACCGGCAATAACGGTTTTGGAATCGTGTCGGTCAACGGCCGAAGACGGGTGCCCAAACCCGCTGCCAAAATCATGGCCTTCATAAGAGAGGAGTTATTGCCATTCAGGAATATAAGGAGAGAGATGAGTGAGCAATCGGTGGAGTTGGGGGTATTGATTTAAGTTGGAACGGACATTATTCAGTGTCTGAGGAATCGACGCCAAAAAGCTTGGATTCCCTTTCACTCGATCGATATAGACAAACCGACCGGCAGCCTTCAGATTTCGTTGAATACTGGTGAAATCAAACAGCCGACGAAACGCTGTCGGGTCATGTAATAGCATGGCCGTTTGTTGCGGTAATGATAGTTTCTGACGCATCCCTTCAACATATCGGGCAATGAGGCAGTCGATTAACGACTGATCCAGGGCGATGTAGGAATCCCGTAACAAGGAAGCCAGATCATAGGTCACAGGCCCCATCAATGCATCTTGAAAATCGATGACCCCCAGCCGTTCCCCATCCACCATCAAGTTACGGCTATGATAATCCCGGTGGCTAAACACTTGCGGTTGAGCGGCCAACCATTCCGCCATTTTCTGAAATTCCTCTCGAACTGGCACATAACCCTCGGAACACATGGGTTGACCCTGCCGGGCCACAATACCATATTCCCAAAAATGGTCGAATTCCCACATGTATAAGGGGACATCGAATGAGCGGGTAAAAGCCATACAAGGTACAGTGGAAGGATGAGAGGCTTGCAGATGAAGCTGAACGAGTTGATCGATGGCCTGGCGGTACAGTCGCTCAACTGTGCCCGGAGGAGATTCCCGACAGGCTTGAGCCAGCGTCACATCGCCAAAATCTTCGAGATAGAGTAACCCGCCGGGTTCATCGTAATAATACAAAACGGGAACCTGAACTTTACTCATCTGCAAGTGTTTCAGATATTTATGAAGGGCAACTCGGTAACGTCCACTCCCGATCCACTTACGGCTTCCTCGGACGCTTTAAACCCTTCCGGATCAGCCAGCTGCATCAGGATCAAGGACGCGATTGGAGCCATGGAAAGGTGTAAACGATAATATCGGCGGTTGGAGGCATCGCCCGCCAACGGCACGCATTGGTCAAGTGCGGCGGTGAACGGGAGATGTCGGCGAAGAGTAGAGGAAATACGCGAGACGTCGAGAGCAGTCGAAGACGGGGAAGCGTGAGGTGTCATGTATGGCGATTATACGGCGACACCAACTTCTTGTCATCAATCGAACAGACGCCTTTTGGGAAGGGATGTTGAGGGACCAATAAAAAATTCCCCATTAAAGATGGAGAACATTCTGACGATAAGTTGTAGTAAGAGAGGGAAAAGCCTCACAAGCCGCCATAATCACCCTCAAATCTCAAGGTGCTGTATGGAAATCAACAATTTTTCCCCACCAATTAGCACTCCCGCTCGCTCCACCTCAACGGTCGAGGATGGAGATGTGGGCCAGAAGGGGAGTTATTATAGTCGCACCAGGATGAAACCAAAAAAGAACCAAGACCAAAATGCCGAAGAAATTCCACCTCGGTTAGAGGGATCGTCCTCACTGATCGACATCCTCGTGTAACCGGATTTTCATGAATTCTTTCGTTATTTCTTCCTTCATATTCCCACACAATGCTGCTAGAGATTCCGATACCGGCCACAGATACGGTAGAGCGCTAAATGTCTTAAGATCCCCGTGGTCAAAAACGAAAAGAGGGAGCCGCTTACAGCCCTTTCAAACTTTACAGGTTTCCCGTTTCACCCTCTTGATGATGTTGAACCATCGAAGGGAAAGTCTCAGCAAAGACTGGAAGGGTGTTTGACGGCCACAGGTCAACCTTTCCCCCATATATTTTATTGACACCTTGGGCATGGTGGTCCCTTGCTATTGGATGCCAATGAGCAAACCATGAGCGTCAAGAATATCGGTGACTACGGCATCATCGGAGATCTTCATACGGTCGCCCTTGTCGGCATAGACGGTTCTATCGATTGGTGCTGCCTACCCCGGTTTGATTCCCCCAGCCTGTTTGGAGCTATTCTTGATCATAAAGTAGGAGGACACTTCAAGATTGCTCCCATCAGCAAGGGCAATACTCGACAAATGTACCTGCCGGAAACCAATATTCTGCTGACCCGGTTTCTGCAACAGGATGGCGTCGGCGAACTCACCGACTTCATGCCGGTCGAATCGGACGAAGCCGGTTACCGGCCTCGCCGCCACCAGATTATCCGAATGCTCTCGGTTGTCCGGGGAACCGTCCCCTTTCGACTTGAATGCTCGCCCGCATTTAATTTTGGCCGTGATCCACATGTAATCGAGATTCGACCGAAAGGTGTTATCTTTCAATCAGGAGGTCAATCTGTGGGGTTGATCAGTCCCCTTCCCCTTCAAACGCGGGACGGCCTCGCCTATCAGGAATTTACCCTCCACCAAGGCGAAAGCCTTACATTTTTTCTGGAATACATGGAAACCCAAAATGGCAAGCAACTACTGTCCGCACCTGAATCCGGCGACGAAGCCTTTCAGAACACCTCAGCCTTTTGGCAACGCTGGTTGTCCCAATGCCAATACGACGGACGATGGCGGGAAATGGTGCATCGCTCCGCTCTCACACTCAAGCTCCTGACTTACGCCCCCACCGGAGCCATTGTGGCCGCCCCCACCACGAGTTTACCGGAGCATATTGGCGGCCATAGGAATTGGGACTATCGATACACCTGGATTCGCGATTCGGCATTTGCCCTCTATGGCCTCTTACGCTTGGGGTTCACGATCGAAGCCGGCCGCTTTATGGAGTGGATCAACGCCAGGTGTCACGAACTCAATCCTGACGGGTCTCTCCAATTGATGTATGGCATTGATGGGCGTCGCAATGTTGATGAAGAAGAATTATCCCACTTGGATGGTCACCGCAGTTCCCGTCCCGTGCGGATCGGCAACGGCGCCGCCTCCCAACTGCAAATGGATATGTACGGAGCCTTGATGGACGCGGTGTATCTCTATAATAAACACGGCGCGTCCATTTCGTATGATCTCTGGGTGAATCTCTGTCGCCTTTTGGATTTTGTCAGCGATAATTGGGAACAACCCGATGAAGGCATATGGGAAGTCCGGGGAGGACGCCGTCATTTTGTTTATTCCAAAGTGATGTGCTGGGTGGCCTTAGACCGCGGCATTCGTCTGGCCGACAAGCGAGGCTTTCCGGGCAACCGGCCTCGATGGATGGCGGAACGGGACCGGATCTACCGGGAAATCATGGAACGGGGTTGGAATGCCGACATTGGAGCCTTTGTCCAATCCTACGATAGCGAAGCGTTGGATGCCGCCAACCTGATTATGCCTCTCGTGTTCTTCGTGTCTCCCACCGATCCTCGTATGCTCTCCACAATCGACCGCACATTGGAACAACTGTCATTAGGGAGTCTCGTGTACCGCTATGAAAACGGGAAAGCCGCACCCGATGGCCTGGACTGCGAAGAAGGCACCTTTAGCATGTGTACATTTTGGTTAGTCGAAGCCCTGACGAAGGCCGGGCGATTGACGGAAGCGCGACTAATCTTTGAAAAAATGTTAAGCTATGCCAATCATCTTCGATTATATGCCGAGGAAGTCTCACACTCCGGTGAACAGTTGGGAAATTTCCCCCAGGCCTTTACGCATTTTGCCTTGATTACGGCCGCCTGCAATCTGGACCTTGCCCTCAATACGAAACGTGCCGCCCACACAGTCGTGAGGCGTAACCAACCATCATCATGATCATCCCTCTCATGTCAGGCGACTTGACGACTGAAGAGGCAACAACTCGATTTCACAGGAGGATACAACATGGATATCGGTTTTATTGGACTTGGCAAAATGGGGATGAACATGATTACCCGGTTGAGCCAGGGGGGGCATCGGGTTGTCGCATACGACCGCACTCCCGAACTGATCACAGCGGCCGAAGGGAAAGGGGCCACGGCGTCCTCCTCATTGGAAGATTTGATCGCCCGATTACCCAAACCGCGAGCTGTGTGGGTGATGGTCCCTTCAGGCAAACCCACTGAGGACACCGTGCAACATCTCCGAACGATCCTGGACGACAACGATATCGTTATCGATGGGGGCAATACCAAATTTCATGATGATGTCCGCCGGGCCGCCGACCTTCAGAAACATGGCATTCATTATGTCGATGCCGGAACCAGCGGCGGTATTTGGGGATTGCAAATCGGCTATTGTCTAATGGTTGGCGGGGAGAACGAACCCGTGAATCGATTGGCCCCGATTCTGACGACCTTAGCTCCGGAAAATGGATGGGCGCATGTGGGGGGCCATGGCGCTGGACATTACGTGAAGATGGTTCACAATGGCATTGAATATAGTATGATGCAGGGATACGCGGAAGGCTTCGAACTCATGTCCAAGAGTGAATATAATCTGGATCTAGCCAGAGTCGCCGATCTCTGGATGCATGGCAGTGTTGTCCGCTCGTGGCTCCTGGAACTTGCGGCAGAGGCTCTCAAAGACGATCCCAAACTGGACTCGTTAAAAGGGTATGTGCAGGATTCAGGAGAGGGGCGGTGGATGATCATGGAGGCCATCGAAAAAGACGTACCGGTTCCCACGCTGACGACCGCCTTATTCACCCGATTCCGATCGCGACAGGAAACCTCCTTCGCCGAAAAAATGTTAGCGGCGTTGCGAAAGGCCTTTGGCGGACATAGTGTCCGGAAATAACGAGATCTTTGCGAGGTCAACATGCCACCCGCCGAACCATCCTCCACGACTAGAACACCCGTCACGGCCAATCGAACAGCGGCCACTCAAGCGTGCACGATTGTCATTTTCGGTGCTTCTGGCGATCTGACGCGCCGCAAACTTTTGCCAGCCCTGTACAACCTGCTCCTGGACGGCCTGTTGCCTGACAATTTTGCGGTGCTGGGTTTAGGCCGCAAGACCCTATCGGATGAGGATTTTCGGAGCATCGCCCGGGAAGGCATCGAACAATTTTCCCGGCAAACGCTTAAACACGACACGTGGAGCACATTCCAAAGTCGCTTGTTTTATTGTGCCGGAGATATTGCCGATTCCGACTATTATGTGACTATCGGGAATCGACTGAAGGACATTGAGTCACCATTCAACCTACCCGGCAACCGCATCTTTTATTTAGCCATTCCACCAACGTCCTTTGCTCCCGCGTGCGAGGGGCTCCATCAGGCCGGTTTAGTGGCTGCCCCTGGCCATGCGAACACATACTCTCGAGTCATTGTGGAAAAGCCTATCGGGCATGATTTGTCTTCCGCCCAGGCCATTAATACCGCCATCGGCAATGTCTTTGATGAATCCCAGATTTATCGCATTGATCATTACCTCGGAAAAGAGACCGTCCAGAATATCATGGTCATGCGATTTGCCAATTCCATCTTTGAACCCTTGTGGAACCATAAATACATCGATCATGTGCAATTGACGGTGAGCGAAGCCGTCACCCTTGGCAGCCGGGCCGCATATTATGAGGAAGCCGGAGCGCTCAGGGACATGGTGCAAAATCACATTTTGCAATTATTGTGTCTTATTGCGATGGAGCCCCCCTACTCACTGGATCCGGATGTGGTTCGGAATGCCCGGATGGATGTGTTACGCGGACTGCGCCCCATTCGAGGAAAAGAAGTCGAACAGATGACAGTTCGCGCTCAATATGCCCACGGACGCATCAAGGACCAGGAAATGCCAGGCTATCGACGAGAGGAAGGGGTGCAGCCTGACTCCACGACGGAAACGTATGTGGCCGTAAAAGTCTTTGTGGAAAACTGGCGTTGGGCCGGAGTGCCGTTCTACATTCGCACGGGGAAAGCGATGCCTACACGCGCCACTGAAATCGCCATCCAATTCAAGGACATTCCTCAGATTTTGTTTAATGCCAATCCCCAAACTCCCCAGGCTCCGAATCTGCTTACGCTTCGCATTCAACCCGAAGAAGGCATGGCCTTGCGAATCATTTCGAAAGTTCCAGGCACCAAAGCACAAACGCATCCTGTTGAAATGGACTTTCACTACGGTGATGCCTTTGAGGCGCCTTCCCCGGAAGCCTATGAGCGATTGTTGCTGGATGTGATGGAAGGGGATACGTCTTTGTTCATGCGGCGGGATGCCGTTGAGGCTTCGTGGAAATGGGTGACGGATATCCTCGAAGGATGGAGCACGTACGAAACAAAATGGTTACCAGAGTATCCCGCCGGCAGCTGGGGACCGGTCGAAGCCGATCGGCTCATTCATACCGGCGGGCACCATTGGCGAAAAATCTAGCTCCGCCCTGTATAAAAATAGTGAGGAGTAATAAGAAATCGCAGGTCTTTCCGCCATACTCCTCACTCCTTACGCTTCCTTCTCCCGCCTGACGCCTCCACGCCTTCTGAAGATGGATTCCCGATAACACATGTCGAGAATACGTGTCGGGTTACGGCCGCGGACCGCCTAACCCGACCTACTCAACTCTTCATCCCTTCCCCCTCACGAGATAGTGGCTTCGATCGTTTGCTCAAGGCGAGCCAGCCCTTTGACGACATCGGTGCCGACATGCACCCGAATGACGCGTCGTTGACGACTGGTCAAGCTTTGCATATCGCCCAGTGCTTGCGCGGATTTTAATACCCCAAACGAATACGGCTCACCGGGAATTGAAAGATCCTCTTGATCGTCACAGGTCACTTGGATAAAGACACCAGAGTTGGGTCCGCCTTTATGCAATTGCCCGGTGGAATGGAGAAACCGTGGGCCATATCCTACAGTCGTCGCCACCTGTTTCACTTCACGCACTCTTGTACGGATGCGTTCGAATATTTGATGGACAGCATCAGTGCGTTCCACATAGGCATTAATGGCAAAATAATCCCCCGATTGGATACGAGACAGATGCGCAGCCACCACCGCTTCCACAGTCTGGGCACCTTTCAGAGCCTGACGATTCTGTTCATCCGCAAACACGCGAAGCGTCCCATCCGTCAACAGCGGGGACGACTCCGGAAGCACGCCGGTTTGGGTAAACTTCTCCAGATAGGCTTTCGTGTAGTCTTTACTTTCCTGGACGTTCGGCTGATCAAAGGCATTAATCTCTAACATGGCTCCGGCCACCGCCGTGGCCATTTCCCATAAGAAAAATTGCTGACCCAGATTAATCAGGTCCGCGACGTCTATTCGAATCACCGGATGTCCGGCTTGCTCAAGAGCGTTCACGTTGGCTTCCTGCGCCGCATCGATCCCTTGTTCATCCCGGATGTACGCAAAGACCCGATCTTGGCCATAGACCTCAGGGATGCCTAAGGATTCGCCATCCACCGGAATAATCCCCTTTCCCTCTTTTCCCGTGCTCTCAGCCACCAATTGTTCTATCCACGCACCCAGATCCCACAACGCCGGCGAGATCACAAACGTGAGTTTGTCCTTTCCGGCCTTGGCAAGGAGGCCCAGGACCGTCCCGAGGATTACCCCGGGATTATCCGATGGAGGAACGCTGGCTCCACAGGAATGACGCATGCGTTCCGCCCGATACAAGAGATGTTCAATATTCACGCCCATCAATGCAGTGGGAACCATCCCAAAGTTGGAAAGGGCTGAATAGCGCCCGCCTATCTCTGGCACTCCCGGAAAAATATGCCGGAATTGGAGGTCTTTGGCCACTTGTTCCAGCAAAGACCCGGGATCGGTAATGGCAACAAAATGGTCACCAGCCTTATTCCCCACGACGTGTTGCATACGCTCAAAGAAATATTTTTGAAAAACGAGTGGTTCGGTGGTGGATCCCGATTTACTTGCCACCACACACAAGGTTTTTGACAAATCTATCCGATGCTCAAAGGACCGCACTTGCGAGGGCACGGTGCTGTCCAAGACATGCATTTCGGGAAACCCGGGAATCAGGCCAAAGGTCATCCGGCACACTTCAGGACACAGGCTGCTTCCCCCCATACCCAGGACCAGGACATGTTTGAATCCTGCGTCTTTGATCTCTTCCGCCATGGCCAGTAATCGGGGTATGTAGAGAAGTTGCTGTTCCGTGATCCTCAGCCACCCCAGCGCATTCCGAATAATCTGGTGATGAACGGGATCGTGATGCCAGACGGTCGGATCTTTGGTCCACACTCGGCGAACCAGATTGGTGTGCCGAAATTCTTTGAGTTTCTTGTCAACCTGCTGCTGAACAGCGCCGACCGAATAGGTGACCCGGTCCAACTTCGCGCCTAACACCGACGCTCGCTTCCGGCTAATCACTCCCATTAATTGATCGAAAGCATCCACAAATAATTGTGCGCCATCTCTCAAGAGCGTGTCGGTCACCTCCTCCATCGAAATTCCCGCCTCAGCCAACCACTGCATGGTGACTGTCGCTTCAGCGAGGCCCTCTTGGATCGTGTTCTTCACCTTTCCGTGGGTCCGGAAGGAGGCAAAGGTCGCTTCCGGCATCGTGTTGACGGTATCCGGACCAATGAGATTGTCCACATAATAAGTATCCGGATACTTGGGATTTTTTGTGCCGGTGCTGGCCCAGAGGACCCGTTGGACTCTTGCCCCCTCGGTCTTGAGGGTTTGAAACTCTGAACTCGCGAAGATCTCCTGAAATTTCTTATACGCCAGTTTGGCATTGGCAATGGCCACTTTTCCGAGGAGACCTTCCATCTTGGCTCGTCGGCCTGGATGGGATTCTTCTTTTATTTTCGCTTCCAATTTCTTATCGATCAGGCTATCGATCCGACTCACGAAAAAGCTTGCCACCGACGCGATATGATGCAGATTCCCACCATGCGCGGATAACCGTTTCAGCCCACGGATATAGCTCCAGGCAACTTGTTCATATATCGCCACACTGAATAAGAGCGTGACATTGATATTGATGCCTTGGGACAGAAGTTCCTCGATGGCTGGTAACCCTTCCGGCGTTCCGGGCACTTTAATCATGACATTGTCCCGGCTCACGGTCTTATACAGATGGACCGCTTCGTCAATGGTTGCTTGAGTATCAAAGGCCAAATCCGGAGACACTTCCAAGCTCACATAGCCGTCCCGACCGTCCGAGGTTTCATAGACGGGTCGCATCAGGTCGGCCGCATCCTGGATGTCTTGAATGGCCACCCGCTCATAAATCTGCTTCACGCTCGTAACCATGGAGGCCACTTGCGTGATGGCCTCGTCATAGTCAGCACTCCCCGTCATCGCTTTTTCAAAAATCGAGGGGTTCGAGGTCATTCCCATAAGACCATCGTTCTCAATAAGCGCCTGGAGTTCTCCAGAGGTAATCAACCCCCGACGAATATAGTCATACCAGGGACTTTGTCCCACATCACGAAGCTGCACGAGTGGATTCATCATCACCTTCTCCTTGAAAGAAAGGGCTTACGGTTGAGAGGCCGTCAACTGAGGCGGTATACGCGCTATCTGCGCCTTGGCGGCCGCCACCACATGGTCAACCGTAAATCCAAATTTTTTAGCCAATTCCTTGAGCGGAGCCGAGGCGCCGAATGATTTCATCCCGATCGCCTGTCCCCGTGTTCCTACATAGCGCCCCCATCCAAAAACAGACGCTTGCTCGACCGACACCCGTGCGGTGACATCGGAGGGAATGACTGACTGTCGATAATCTTCCGGTTGCTGTTCGAACAGTTCCCAGGAGGGCATACTCACTACTCGACTTTTGATACCTTCAGCAGCCAATTGCTCATGGGCTTGCACACACAAGGCCACCTCACTTCCCGTTCCGAGCAATAACACATCGGGCCGGCCATCAGAAGTATCCACTAAGACATAGGCGCCTCGGGCCACTCCAGCCGCAGACGCATACTTTGTTCGATCAAAGGTGGGCATCGCCTGCCGGGAAACAATCAAGATCACCGGTTCATGCCGCAGCTGCATGATGACCTTCCAGGCCTCGACAATTTCGTTGGCATCTCCCGGGCGCAACACGATTAACCCTGGAATCGCGCGAAGCGAAGGGATGTGTTCAATAGGCTGGTGTGTCGGTCCATCTTCTCCCACGCCGATTGAATCATGGGTAAAAATATGCACCGCCGGGATTTCCATCAAGGCACTCAACCGGATGGCCGGTCTGGCATAATCACTGAATATGAGAAATCCGGAGCCATAGGGGCGGACTTTTGACAAGGACAGGCCGTTCACGATGGCCCCCATGGCATGCTCCCGAACACCAAAATGAACATTTCTTCCTGATAAATGGCTGCTGGTAAAATCCCCGGCTCCTTCAAAGGTCAATCGGGTTTTAGTGGATGGGGCCAAGTCAGCCGACCCGCCGAGGAGCCAGGGAATGGCCTCAGCCAAGGCATTCAACACGATTCCCGAAACTTCTCGACCGGCAAGCCCCTTGGCATCGGGCGGGAAGACGGGAAGCTTGCGGTCCCATCCATCGGGCAACTGCCTGTGCTGCATTTTATACAGGTGATCAGCCAATTCCGGGTACCTGGCTTGGTAGTCCGCAAAGCGGGACATCCACGCTGTGCGCAAGTCTTTTCCCCGTTTTCCAATTCCTTGTTGAAAATGGGCGGGTACTTCAGTGGGCACAAGAAATTGTGCGTCTTCCGGCCATCCATAATTCCGTTTGGTCAACCGGATTTCTTCTTCACCCAATGGTTCACCATGAGCGGCATGCGTGTCCTGTTTATTCGGAGCCCCATAGGCGATGTGGCTATCCACAATCATCAGAGTCGGACGCTCCGTTTCTTTCAGGAACGTGCCAAACGCGCGATCCAGCATCTCGAGATCATTGGCATCCCCCACCCGTGTCACATTCCATCCATACGCCATAAACCGGGTGGCGACATCTTCGGTAAAAGCCAAATCCGTATGGCCTTCAATGGTGATTTTATTGTTGTCATAGATCCAACAGAGATTCGACAACTTGAGATGTCCGGCGAGAGAGGCAGCTTCCGATGACACCCCTTCCATCAAGCAACCATCACCACATACGGCATACACATTGTAGTCAAACATCTCAAAATCCGGACGGTTGAAGTAACCGGCCATCCATCGTTGCGCCATCGCCATGCCGACGCTGGTGGCCACTCCCTGACCCAAAGGCCCGGTTGTCGTTTCAATCCCGGAGGTCCAACGATATTCCGGATGCCCAGGGCATTTGCTCTCTAATTGCCGAAACTGTTTGATATCATCCAACGTCACGGAAGGCTCACCCAATTGCTCATATTGGCCGTTCACCGCTTTCACGCCGCACAGATGCAGCAAGGAATAGAGCAACATGGAAGCATGCCCGGCAGATAGAACAAACCGATCACGATTCGGCCAGATTGGATCGTCCGGATCGAAGCGCAATAATCGGTTCCATAGCCAATAGGTCACCGGCGCCAGGGCCATCGGGGTACCGGGATGCCCGGAGTTCGCGGCCTGAACCGCGTCCATCGCCAGCGTTCGCATAGTCGTGATGCATAACCGGTCGCGTGCGTCGGACTTGGAATTCATCATGTTCTCCTCTTCTCGGCAGGGGTATCGCACTCTTCCGACACAGCGGCTGCCATGAGGGCCCGGAGGATCGGTTGTTCACCAATCATGTTCGATCTTATCATTTTACCTGAGTTTCCAATAGTTCTTTCGGTTTCCTGGACTTCCGACTTAATGGAAGAAACACCCTGCCTCACCCTCTGCGCACACACAAAGAACTTTCCTCACCCCATTTGCCAATCACGGGAATCCCTCTTTATGATGCGAAGTTATGAAAGTGCATCTCAGCCATCCGACTCGGGAGATGGAACTCAGGGGTCCCAAACGAGTCGCTGATATTTTCAAAGAACTCAATTTGATCCCTGAGGCCTTCTTGGTCATACGCGGGCAAGATCTCATGACCGAAGACGAAATGCTGGCGGATGGGGATAGCATTGAAATCCGTCCTGTCATTTCCGGAGGCTAACCCATGCGCTGTCGAAAATGTCCGAAACGGGCGGTGCTCGGGATGCCGAGACACAATACGGCGTTTTGTGCACCCTGCCTGACTGAATTTGTGCGAACCCAGGTACAACGGGCCATTAAAGCCCAACACATGTTTTCCACTGACGATCGCATTCTGGTCGCCGTTTCTGGCGGGAAAGACAGCCTGACCCTCTGGGAAATTCTGCTGAAATTGGGCTACCGGGCCGATGCGTTGTATGTGGATTTAGGCATTCCCGGTTATTCCGGACGATCAAAAGAAAAGGTCGAACGGTTTGCCCGAGAGGTGGCCGAACCCTGTGGCGCACAACTCACCATTCATACCGTTGAAGAAGATGCGGGAGCGGGAATCAAAGAGTTAGCCAATCTGATTAAGCGACCCACCTGCTCAGCCTGTGGCACCATTAAACGGTATCAATTCAATCGGGTGGCCTGGCAAAACCACTACGACGTGATGGCGACCGGCCACAACTTGGATGATGAGGCTGCTAGACTCCTCGGAAATGTTCTCCAGTGGCAGGAAGCCTACCTCCAGAAACAATCCCCGAGCCTTCCAGCCTCTGTCGAAGGTTTTGCGAAAAAAGTGAAACCGCTCTACCGGATGACGGAACGGGAAATTGCGGCCTATGCTGTGGTCAACAGGATTGACTACCTGGTCGAAGAATGCCCGATGGCCAAGGGCGCGAAAATGTTGGTATACAAAGACGCGCTCAATCGATTAGAGGCCGAATCGCCGGGAACCAAGCAACGGTTTTATTGGGGGTTCCTTGAGAAACAGGAGAACTCCGCTTCTAGTTCACCCTCCATGAGTGATCTCGATCAAACCAATTTGCAGCCCTGCACCGTTTGCAGACAACCAACGACTGCGGGGACCTGCTCCTTTTGTCGCATGATGGCCCGCGCCAAAACCTCAGCGAAGTAATTTCAAAATTTTTAATTTTCATTTTCTTATGATCAGCGGAATATCGACTGTAAAAGCTGGACAATACGGCTGAGATCTACCGTTCTGCCCTCTGTCCATCCACGATAGAAGATGAGCCTCCTCTGCTTGCGTGAACACCTTGTTCCTCGTCTCTTTTCCTCACGATTTCTATGTACAATATTTTCTCCGAAACACGCCTCTTCATATCAGTCCTCATGAATGGGAGGAACGGATATCTCGTGATTATTGAGGAGGAAGCCAGGGACCATCACGGAATGTTCCGGAGCTGTATAGAAAATAAGTTAAAAGCTAAAAGTGAGAAGTGAGGAGATCAAGACTCGTCAGTCCGTTCTTTCCGGCTCCCCCATTCTCCACCTGCCAAATTCATAATGCAGGGGTGAGCCAAAGGCTCATGATAACTGTTGAATAATTCGAAAATTTCTTTATTTCTGGCTATCTTTGACATCTATCATAAAACCATACAACGACAGAATGAGTAGAGAAGGCTCAAAGCTTGTCCCGGGGGTTGATGAGGGAAGGCCGCCTTCTTACCCGCCCAACTCCGGCACACCAAGATGTGCCTCTCCACGGGCAAGGCCGCACGGATTCGTAAGGAGTAAGGCGTGAGGAATAAAATGACAAGAGTTAACCTGTTCAGAATGTCCTTCTGCCACCTCCTGACTTTTCACTTCTCACTTTTCACTGGTTATCGGGGAGTTCGATGCCGCCGCCTTCGAGGTCGGTCTCAATCCCGGTCAGTTCCATTTTGTTACCGACCCGCCACCATTCTGGAGAGACTTCAGACAAGATTCCCTTCGAGGTATAAAATTTTGCAGCAGGGATGCCCACTGTTTGGTGCTGTCTTTTGTGTATCTCCATGACGACGGTTTTCAGGGTCCTGTCTTCCACCTTGACCATATCCGGTAATTCCGTGAGGACAAACCGATCGTTAGGGTTATGTTCCCAGACATTGCGTTGTAACCTGGCCACTTCGGTCCCCGTGGGCATAAACACACCCATACTCAATGCCAGTTTTTTCTCCTCTTCCAACCACTCAATATGTAGCTGTTCCTTGCCGTGAGCGATAAAGACGCCGTTGGTATTCCGGAGAGTATTCGTTCCCAGTTCGATATCCATCGTTCCTTGGTCCTTTCTTTGCGATCCATCCGTGACGATCCGATTATTCACGATAGAATCGATGAGTTCAAGCCACGGAATATGTTCTCCACACAATCAGCATGTTTCGTCCCTACTGTTCCAAAGAGCTCATTGGCTTTGATACGCCGTCCTGGTTTTTTAGCAACATCAGACAGACGAGGCCAAAAAGAATCCAGAGAATTTCTCGCAATCTTCGAATGAGCGCGAAGGTAATGCCTGTCACTTCCGAATATCCAAAACTCATCAATAGTAAGGTATATCCTCCTTCTTGGGCACCCAGGCTCCCAGGGATAAAAAACGTACCCCCTTTGATGAACACCGTCAACGCCGCAATTGAAATGGCTGTCCACACATCGATATTCACATCCAGGTAGTAGAGGATGGCATAGACCTCAAGAGTTTCCGTCAGCCACGCCAGGAAAAAAATGGCCAAGGCGCATAAAAGGTCTGCTGGCGCTGAGAATAAAAACCCCGGATGGTGCCGTCCAGCTCCCGCAGTTGAGGTTCTCGTTTATCAAGAAAAGCCAACCGGATGCCGCACGCTCTCAATATGCCCAAGCACCCCATGCCGATGCCATGGCGTTGGAGCAGCACAAACAGCCCGACTCCAAACGCTAAAACTCCCCCGCTGACCAACATGGCCACCCAATAATGACCCGCGTCCCCAATAATCCAAAAAGCCAGAGCCAATCCCAGCAAGATAAAGAGCACTTGCGCAAGGGTCATTGTGGTCTTCGCGGTAATGACGGATGCCAACCCGTCCACCATTGGCACACCATACCGTTTCAGGAGATAGGCCTTCAGGGGTTCCCCACCTACATAGGCCGTGGGAGTCGTGACATTGACGGTTTCACCGGCCATCCTGATGGCAAACACACGCATGAACCCGACTTTTCGAGCATGAGACCCCAGAGTGAGTTGCCATCCCAAGGCTTCTAACCCATACACCACAATCATGGGGAGAAGGATAAGCCCGAGATGAAGAAGACCTAATTGGGAAACGGTCTGGAGGATCGGTTCGAGACCGATGTGGAGAACAATCCCGACCAGGGCCGCCAGGCCAACGATCAGGAAAATCAGTTTAAGCACGAGGGATGAGGCTTCGACGAAGCATCCAGGCCATCGACATCACAAAGACCCATGAGCCAACCGCAGCCAGAGCTAAAAACCAGTGCAGGATGCCTAACCCTGCACAGAGTAACACCAGGACTGAAAAATCCCGATTGACAAGATGGCCCAACATAAATTCAATATTGGCCCGTTCCCGTTCTGTCAGTTGCCGAAGTGCACGAGGACGGGCACGCAGTTGCCGAGCATGATTGACTAACAACAAGGACGCCACATTCGCCATGACCGTCGATGCACCAAGCAGAAGGGGGAGATGGGTGTGCTCCCAAGGCCCATGGAGAAACGCCCCGCAGGCAATTCCGGCAAAGAGCACGATGTGCACGATATTATCGGCCCAAATATCGAGTTCTTGTCCAAACTTGGATTCTGAAAAAGTCAGACGGGCGACCTCACCATCACAGCAATCAATAATCGCGGACAATTGGAGAATCAGCGCCCCGAGAATGGCCAGTTCCCACGACCCGGGCACGAACAGCGCCGCCGCCACGAGCCCCACAACCATGGACACCAGAGTAATGGTGTTCGGTGACCAACCCAACCGTAAAAACCCTCGCGTGAGGAGACCTGATAATTTGCGATTCACATACCGGTCCACCAACCCGTCCAAGCCACCCTTGAGCGTGTGGAGTGATTTCAACAGAGTCCGCTCAGCCAGCTGTGGCCCCTTGGGACCACGGACATCTCTAAACCAATGTGAAGCCCCGCCAATTGTCTGAATCGCCCCTTCTACCGCCGCTTGTTCAAGTGCCAACCGGAGCGGATTGGTGCCATGAGCGTGCAACACGCCTGAAATTCCTAAGAGCCTGGCTGGTAGGACCATCAGATCCCCAACAAGCGGTAACCGGCATCGATCATTAGCCTGTGGTTTGGTTTTGGGCTGTGGCGGCTGGGAAATTGAATGATCATGGAATACCACCGTAGAGGTTGTTCGTCCTTCAAGCCCTTCAGGCCGCAACACCACTCCGGGATTTCCCCAGTGATGCCCTTCCTCAGAATGACCCACCACAACCACCGCTTTCCCTTGAGAGCCTTCATTGCGCAAGCGCTGGACCAATGATGGCGAATACACCGTGTGGCAGCCCACGATCATACAGGCTCCATTCACTTCCTCAGCAAGGGTTTCCCATGTTTGTGGGTCATGAGGAGGGAATTCGCGGACCGGCAGCCAACGAACAGCGGCTTGTATCCGGCTATCTTCTCGAAGGAGCCGACGAAGGGCTTGTTCCTCCGACCCGGTCAACACCCAAATTTGCGAGATGCCGCCTCGCTGCAACGTGAACACCGCCCGTTGAAAAAGCGTCATGCCTCCGACACGGGTCAGCGGACTGGGAACAGCTTCTCCGGTCCCTGCGCCTCCATGATCGAACACACCCACCGATGTCAATAAAATTGCCGTATCGACCGCGTGGGTGGCTTCCTGCTTGAGTGTTCCGTCCATAAATTGATCGCTACCGGGTCACGGGCGTTGTTGTGGCATTATTCTCCAATTCCCTCATGGCAGGCAAGATCTCTAAAGAGGCCCGGTCTATATCTTCGGGAAAATCAATTTCAATCCAAGGAATCCCCCCAATTTTCTCGTATCCCACTGGCACCTCATTGAAAAACCCTTGTAGCGCGTCCTCATATTCCATATCGAGCGTTCCAGCTTCCATATGGGCCTGGACCGATTGCAACAAGGCTGGAATGTCCGATTTTTGGACTTTGAGAAACCCGACCCCTTCGCCAGCCTCATCATAGGTGGGCGACAAGGTTTTGCTTAAGGCGAGGACTCGACCAGCCTTGGCGGCAATCATACATTCTTCGGATGTCTGCTTCACTGTGTCATCCATTAACAGCGCCGTCGGTAAGGGAGAATGAAGCAGTCGTGCCAGGATGGTCGGGGCGTAGAGAACATCAGCATCCATGAACACGACATCTTCATCCATTTCCGACCTTGCTGCCCAGAGGGAGGTCATGCTCCCGCGAGTAAACTGTTCGTTCAGGACCCACCGGATATCTTGGGCAAAGGGATCGGCCGCCATCGCCTTTCGAATATGATCTTGAGCAAACCCCACGACCAACACCACCTGTCGCACACCCAATCGTCCCAGGTTCTCCACATGACGAGATAACAACGTCCGCCCGCCAATTTCGACCAGACATTTCGGTCGCCCCTGCGTGACACCTTGCAACCGCCTTCCGACGCCTGCCGCGAAAATAATCGCCTTCATGCTCGTGCCCTCGATAGGGTCGTTTGAAAAGCGGATAAAAATCCCTCAATATCCTGGCTAGTGATGGCCCCAATATTGGCCACACGGAAAATTTTCTCTTCTAATTGTCCTTGTCCGGCATAGATCACATAGCCGGATTGCTTCAACCCATCATGAAGGCGTTGGTAGGCACACCCCTCAGGGAGATAAAACGCTGTTAAGGTATTGCCGCGAAGGGCTGGAGAAAGCACCGGTTTCACCCCCCACTCTTCCAAACGTGTCCGGATAGTGGCAGCATACCCCTGAAATCGACCAATCCGATTCCCGACCCCTTCTTCTAACAATTCATTGAGGGCTTCCCGGAAGGCATAATACACCTGCACGGCGGGAGTAAATGGGATCGTTCCCCCCTCTTGCTCTTCATAATAATTGGCCAGATTCAAATACCAGGACCGCTTGGGATACGTCTTCACCCGCTCCATAAAACCTTTTCGCACAAGCACAAAAGCCACCCCTGGGAATCCTTGAATACATTTCTGGGCGGCGCCAGCCACCATGTAAATTTTATTTCCGGCAATATCCAGGGCTTCTCCGCCCAATCCGCTGACCGAGTCCAGCATAAACACGCGGCCGTGCCGGTCGACAATCTCCGCAATTTCTTTCACCGGATTAATGAACCCCAGGGTTGTTTCATGATGAACCATCGCGACAGTGTGCACTTCCGGGTGTTGTTTGAGCGCCAAATCAACCGTCTGCGGATCCGGTGCAACTCCCCAGTCGTATTTTAAGTCCGGCGTCCCCAAGCGATGAGTGAGAATCATAGAAGACATCCGCTGTCCGTACACACCATTGTTGATGACCATCGCCCGCTTCCCAACCGGCATGCTCGACAGTAAGGCGGCCTCCACCGCGGCCGTGCCGGAACCCGTCAAGACAATAGCGATGTACTCCTCTTCCCCACCGGGAACGAAGGCCTTCAGCAATTTTTGACGTATATCGGCCAGTAATTCCGAGAACTCCGGTTCCCGATGACAAATATCTGGTTGAAGCAACGCATTGCGGACTCGATCAGACACATTGACCGGACCGGGATTCAATAAAATCATGAATCGTATTCCTTTACACGCTTCCGATTACATTTCCACGCGAACACATCCTGGATTAGGCGACACTTCCCTTAAACCGTTTCGTCAGCTCCGCTGGAGCCAAGGCAATCCGATCCGCATCTTCAAGCTGTTCATTCACCTTCACCAACAAAAAACTCGGACCTTCTTCCCCTAACATGGATTTAAACTCATACACAATATCTTCCCGCTCCCAGACTCGCTCGACATGTATGTAACCCGCAGCTTTGGCCAATTTGTCCAAGCCCACGACCCTGGAGTAGGTGGGTTGATTGCCGGTCGTGCCATACACCTCGTTGTCGAACACCACATGAATCAGATTTTTCGGCTTCAACGCGCCGATGGTGGCCAAGGTTCCAAGACTCATCAGCACATTCCCGTCACCATCAAAGACGACAACCGTTTTCTCCGGTCGGGCCAGGGCCAATCCTAATCCGATGCCCGCAGACGCGCCCATCGAGCCAATCATATAAAAATTTTGATCCCGATCGCGGAGTTTACAGGCTTCACGGGACGGAAACCCATTGCAGATAATGAGCGGCTGATCGGTCATCAGTTCCAAAATGGCCGACATCGCCTGCGCCCGGCTCTGCATCACCCCTTCTTCTGGTCCAATCATCTTCGAATCTCCAAAACGGATGTTCCTTTTAATCTTTCAAGACCAAGCCTTTGGAAAATATCCAACCAGGTCTGTCCTGAGTCCATCGAAGCAAAAACCCCTTACTCCTCACTCTATTCACTATTCACTCAGCCTGAGAACGCCTTACACGGCCCCTTCGGCAAGGCTCAAAACTGCTTCTTTCACACCCCACTACGGCTGAATAGTTTTCACGATTCCTTTTTTTAACAATAACGCCAGAGGAATCCGCTTCTCCATAAATGTTTTTGCCGTCCATTGCAGATCCTCCACGATCGTCTCCGGCGACAGCGTCCGGTGGGGAATCCGCACCGTATCCAAGAGTGTCGTCATGGTTTCCCCCATTACCAGATGTTCCGGAGCATCCTTGCCTTCAAAACCGCGCCAGGATACCAACAACAAACACGGGATCTGATAAATCAAATTGAGAGAAGCCAAGACGTTGAGGGCATTGCCTAACCCGGAGTTTTGCATGAGCACGGCCGGGACTTTCCCGCCCAGGTAGGCCCCTGCTGCCATCGCCACCGCTTCGTCCTCACGAACCGCCGGCGTATACAGCCGTTCTTCCGTCAAATGGGCAATGATGCCTCCCAAAATGGTGTCCGGAACACCGGTAAAAAAATCGAACCCAATGCCCTGCAGGCCCTTCACAAAATCATCGGCTTCTAACATGGTCATCATGCTCATATGCAATTCTTAGAAAACCCCACCACGTTCCCCGCCTTATCGAAACATGAGGCGCCTCCTTCCAACAGACCGGCCCGGGGTAAGCATGCCTTTGGGGATTGTAAGTAACGACGGCATCGATAAATGAGATGCGTGCCGAAAATGACAGGCGATTATAGCCCAGGGTAGGGGTATTCACAAGAAAGCCGCCGCATGAGGTTGCGAGGAAATTTCAGAAAAGAGTAGACTAGGCTCCCTTGTCAATTCACTAATTGAATCTGGTCTTCAACTCATGAAAAAGGCTCAACCTTCCTCTCGGTCGGGATATTCAGAACGGCATGCGAAAAGCGGACTGACCGCCAAATTACCAAGACTGGAAACCTGGCCCAACCAGTATCCGGGATACGAAATCACCATTGAAATTCCGGAGTACACGGCCATCTGTCCCAAAACAGGATTGCCGGATTTTGGCGTGATTCGGTTGAGCTACGTACCCGACCAGTCCTGTATCGAACTCAAGTCGCTTAAACTCTATATCCACGGATATCGAAATGTCGGCATCTTTTATGAGAATGCCGTGAACAAAATTCTGGCTGATTTAGTTAAAGCCTGTCGTCCGGTATCAGCAACCGTGACGGGGGAGTTTACCGCCAGAGGGGGGCTCCGCAGCGTGATCCAAGCCAGCTATCCTTAATCGTCCTTCCCTTTTCTCCATCTGAAAATGTTGAAAAAGCATTGGCGGTAGTCCTACGGCTATCAGTGAAATGCGTGATTGAGCCTTGATGATTGCTGTTAAAATAGAAGAAGGCGACACCAGCCTTTTGGAGCACCAACTGCTGATCGACTTGATCCCCATGAGAATACAGGGCCAGGAAGGTATTCGTGCCGTCATACTCCAGCCGGATATCTTCCCCATCATAGACATACCGGGTGATCGTCCCGACGACGTTCTTTTCAATCCGGCATCCTAAACCATCGTATTTATACGTCACCGTCGGGCTGTCGGGGCGGTCGATCTGGATCAACTGATCCTGGGCATCCCAGTAGTACGTGGTAACCTGAGAGGTCGCTTTCTCCGTCTTCGTCTCGAGATTACCATTGTTATCGTAGGTGTAGGTGAATTGATCGTCTTCCAATAGCCGATTCAAATCATCGTGGGTGTGGGTTGTGGATAGGAACGAGGTCGTGCGGTTGCCTACCAAATCGTAAGAAATAGGTTTCTGCTATGCCCCTGGTGCCGCTCGTCTTTAACCGCTGCAAAGCATCGTAGGTGTGGTTCCGATTCTCGGAAGGAGCCACCTGATCCAGGATCTGCAAGATATTCCCCACCGGATTGTAGGTATAGCCGAAGGAGGCATTTGGGTGTGATGGGGCCGGCGAATGCTTGAAACCGTCTCGGTTGCCATGGAATCAGCAGCAGAATATTTTGGATATGGTCGAGGCGTTGGGTGCCCAAACAGGACAGCGGTCGGCATGGTGACAAGCGGCTAAAGAGAGCGGGCAAGGCAAGAGCCAACAAACAACAAAAGATATCATCCCTTTTCCTTCGTCATCGGGCATCCATCTTCTTTTTTTCGTCATCTCTTCTCAATCAAATACGGGGTTTCGACCCCGTACGACGAGATACTTTTGTTTCGGCAAAAGTATCCAAAACCATTTCCGCCCGGGTGCATCCCTTTGGGTACCCTCGCCTCCGCACCGAATCAAATGGCTGCGCAACTCGCTTCGCTCAAACAGTGCTCGCTAGATTGTCGGATTCGGTACTGCGGCTCGACTGCACCCAAGGCGGCAGTTCTTGAAAAGGAGAGTTAAGAGTTTGCTAAGGATTGTTTTCTTCCTTTTAGACCAAATACCATCAAGAATATTCTTATTCAATTCCTCGTTTTTTAAAGAGAATTGGAGTAGACTTTTGAAGGATCAAAATCAAATGTTTTTAACCCCTATAAATAAAATCGATTTTTCAAAAGTCCAGGAATTCTGTGAATCTTGGGCAGAAGGTCCACGGGTTGAATACAAGTCAAGTTTGGCCAACGTTGCTAAGGTAGTTTCGTCATTAGCCAATACCAGTGGTGGAATTATTATCTTTGGCGTTGAGATAGATAAAACAACCAACATGCCACGTTTGCCAATTACCGGAATGAAAAATGCCGGAGGTTTTGAGGAAAGTGTAACCCAGGCGTGCATTCAAGGGGTCTATCCTCCCATAATGCCGGCAGTCAAATTAGTGCCGATTCCTTCCTCACCTGAAAACGTAGTCGTTGTTGTGAAAATTACTGAAAGTTTAGATGCACCACATGCAATCGAAAATAGCACTAAGGTTTTCATACGAGTTAACAGCGCAACTGAACCAGTTCAATTAGCTGACATTGATCGGATTGAATGGCTTTTATCACGCAGAAAGGGTTCTGAGAGTCGGCGGGAGGGGATTATCAAAACTGCACTGGAGAAATTTAAATTGCCTGGGGTCCCCCGGCTGTCTGTAATTATCGGGCCACTTTACCCACATCGAAATATTTTGACGCGAGATGGGTTAGAAGAGAAGGTCGAAATCTTAAAAACCAAGCACCAACTTTCATACTTGGTTTCTGGTTTTAGGAAATCTCAGGATGGCTATATTTCCTCTAGGCCACTTTCGTCTCAAGAGGGGGTTTGCCATGTTGCAATAAGTTTTTATGGGTTTTTATTTTTTGTGGAAAATCTTTCGGTTGTAAAACAGGGAAAAGAGGGTTCGGAATTTCGAGTGATACGACTGGAACAGGTGGTAAAAGGAGTAGCAGAATTTGCTAAAGCCGCAATGATTGTTCTAGATCAAAACGAAACCATTAATTTGTTTCTGCGAGTTAGACTAGAATCCGCAAGTGGGCTGGCTATTTTCCCTGGGGAGAATTATTTCTTGCACCATTGGTACGAAGACCACAAAGTTGTGGATACTGATATTGTCATTCAAGGTGAGGAAGTAATTGCTCTGGCAGCTCTTAAAAATCAACTGACTGAAGCTATTAAGAGGTTGGTTAGACAATTGATGTGGGCATTCAATTGGTCTGACGAGAGTGTAGATGAAAGGACAGAAGCTATTTTGAGGGCAAATCGACTTCTTGGATGCTGAGGTTTCCTTAGAATCTTAATCGTATTATTTCGGATATTCGTAAATGATTAATTCGGATGACCAGGATTAGGGGGCAAGTCTGTTGTTGCAAAAATTGCTTCTCGATTCGTTCCAGCGTGCCCCGGAAGGCCTTTTCCGCGGCTTACTTCCTCCGGACCTGGGCACAAGCCCAGCCCACGACCCCATAGCTCTCCACCCCAAAATGCCCTGCGGTTTCCTGTAACATCAGATCACAAAGTCGCTTGACCAGATACATCGCCACCTTGCAGGCATCCTTCGCTTCTCCGCGCCGGCCCCTATTTAGGGCCACAACTTCCGCATCAAACACCACGGCGAGACGCGTATCACCGCCGAACAATACTCTCAACAACAGACTTGGCCCCTATTCCCCGCTTCTCCACCTGGACCAGGATCCTTCGCCGTTGGCTCAGGATGGCAGCTTAGATCGGGCTCACAAAGTCATCACGTGTTGATCTAATGCCTGATTAGGGCAATATACGCTTTTACACACATCGTGTTTTCAATCATGTCTGACTTCTTTATATTTGTGACGTCGTCTATTTATGAAAGAAGGCTTTGATCGTGTCCACGACGTACTGAAGTTGGTCCGGTGTGAGTTCGGGATAAATGGGGAGTGAGAGCACCTCCTGTGAGAGCTGTTCCGAGACCGGGAAATCGCCTTTTTGGTACCCGAGAGTCTGGTAACATTCCTGAAGATGTAACGGGACGGGATAGTAAATTCGGTTTCCTATTCCGTGTCGGGTCAGATAGGCGCTGAGTTCGTCTCGCTGTGGCGTGCGAATGGTGAATTGGTTGTAGACATGACTATTGCCGGATGCCACG
>WHTE01000021.1 GCA_009377845.1 Nitrospirales bacterium
TGAGTTGGTACTGCGACTTGGTAAGTTCCATGGCCGCAGTATACAACATATATCATTTAGTGTTAACACGCCCTAGGTCAATACTCTCCTTCAGACCAAGGTAGTCGTGGTGCATCTCGAAAACGGTGTCTTCAGTAATGGTGCTACCGACGGGAATAAAAATCACTCTCAAACCGTTTGAGATAGTTCTTAAGCAAACCACCTATTCCAAAACGGATCTTCACCGGGCACTGGAGGGCCTCGCTCTGGCGCTTCCGCCCAAGCAAATCTGGTCAAAAATTAATCACTGGCTTCATCATTTGCCAACACGCGTGTGGACAATCAAAAGGCCCATGGCCGATCACCCGCGGGTATTTCCCGAACTGGTTCGTCAACGTTTAGATACCGTCCAACACACTATGGGAGAACAGCTCGATCGGCTTAATCAGCGGAAGATCGTAAGAAAGGAGTTGCTCAACGAATCCGCGCTCCCACCGCCAACAGATCGATGAGCTGTTCCGAACTATTATCTCCCCGCCATACCGGCTATAGCTGAGCAAAGAATTCGTGGAGCAGGCGAGTGCACTTGACAATTACTACACGATGGTGGATGGCATGGAAGGAGAAGCGCCACCTCATAATATGGCGTTGATCCAGCATGGGGGCTTTGGTAAAACCCGGATGTCTGTTGAATACGTATGCTGCTTCGGGAAAAAACCTTTCCCGGGCGAATCTTTTGGTTCAGTGCCGTAGAGGATACCGCTACACACGAGAACGATTAGTACGAAATGCTGAAATCTCTCAACCTGTCCCGCCAGCAAAGTACCCCAGTCCTAGAGAACTGCGGTACAGCGGCAGGCAAGTCAAAACCGAATTTACACTTGTCTTCAAAAGCCTTTCGACAGATCAAGGCGTGTTGGTGGATGAGAGAATATTCCCGAACAACTCTCCGGTCTACATGGATTCCCCAAACCGAATTCGTGGCCATCCTGGCCATCTCTTGGTTCGGAACCGATTCTTCAGAAAGTTTTTGAGATCTTCGGATCCGACATTCCCATCAAGGTGAAAAACGCTTTGAGATTCCGGTCGATCGTGAGTGCTGTCGTCAGTTGGTCGAAGGTGATACGGGCATTCCAATGCTTGGCATGATCCATCCTGGTGTTGGCGGATTTCATTCGGAGTTAAAGTCCCGATCGGGGCGAAGAGTGGCCCCGAATGGATCTGGTGATATTGGAAATCATGGACACGAGGCCTTCTGTACTACTAAACAATGGGCATTGATGCCCGCGGGTCTGCCCCATGCGCTAGTGATCGAAGATCGTTTGAAGCAATCAGAGATGGCACCAGATACGGAAATCATCGCCCAGTGAAGGGTGAAGTGTGGGAACCTTGTTTATGGCGCAATCCTTTTAAGGCTGGCACAATTGTATGTATTAAGGAAAAAGTGATCGCGTACGCAAAGACCGGGATGGGCGCGAAATATCCCGATACCTCCATCGTGGTGACCGATCTCGCCAAGAGGCTGTCTGAACAAGAAGGGTATGCGGGGGCTGGGGGTGCTCCAGCGGAAAGTATTGACTCTGCATCACCGTATCTTAGGCATGGAACATCCCCACACCAATATTTCGGCCTGGAATGGCTCTTCTATTCTTTTGACTCTAGGAAAAGAGGAAGAAGCGAGGTAACTGGAGCGTCATGTTCTCTTGTAACTATTGAACTGCGATCCGATCCTTCCACCCTGAGGGCTGACCAACGAACGATTCGTGACCAACTTATTCAGTTGCGGTCTGATATATTCGACCCACAATATGAAGACCAAATTTAATGACTTCTGCCATCACAACAATTGCATGAAAGACTCTTCCAGAACTCCGAGCTGGAAAAACCCCACTCTCTCTGCCCTGAAGCGCCGCTTGGTACTTGCTTGGCAGTGGGTGGCATTGGGGCTCTATCTGGCTATTCTGGGTTGTCAGATGGGAGAGGTACGGCCAACGTTTCAGGATGAATGCGGGATTCTAAGTTCCCAAGTCGATTGGTCCAATCGGATTAAAGTGCTGAATCTCTTAAGCCTTGCCTTTTCCCAGGAATGCGATGGCGCGGTCATTGAATACGCCGAACGGGCGCAATCGGACTTTCGTCATAAGACCTTCTCGCTCTCTCGAGAAATGGCCACCGTTTTTTTGTCAGATGGCGTGCTCACGGAGTATGTGTTGGAATCGTATGAGCGGGCGTATTTGAGCGTATTACTCGCAGCCAGTTATCTTAGGACCGGCCATCCCAAGGAAGCCAAAGTGGAATTACGGCGATTGGACCATGAACTGTTTGCGCCGCTGTATAATTTTGGCGAAGACCCGGTAAATCTGGCACTGTCGGCAGTGCTGTGGGAAGTCCTTGGTGAACCAGGAGATGCCCGAACCGATTGGATTCGAATGGCGGAGCCCGCCGGTTCTTCTCTTCTGCATGTGGATCCTACCCTCAAGGCGTTTGCTCAGGAGCAGGTTACCCGGCTGGATCAGGGTGGCCGTCCCATTCCTCGGTGGCAGGTCTATGGACTGGGTCGCTTTCCTGAGGTCGATTGGGACTTCAAGTTGTTTGGCTCTCGAAACGGATACTTTGTGATTCATCCCAAGCCACCTTTTCAGGAGGCGTGTGTTTCAAAAACCGGCCTTCGTCTTTCAACGGAAAGTTGGTTTGCCAAAATCGCGCACCGGCACGATCATGACTACCACCCCATCTTGAACATTCAGAGTTGGATCCGTTTACCTATCGGCGTGGTGTATGGATTGGTGCCTTTTTCGATTGGGGCCGGGATAGCCGTTGGTGGATGTGCTGGAGCAGCTTCCCTTGGAGGAAGAGGCAGTGGAGATTTGTGTGCCCTGTCCATTCTGGGTGGCGCGCATTTAATGCAAATAGCTCCCACCGTATTTCAAAACACCGTACGTCCGGATTTACGACACTGGGAGCTTCTTCCAGCCGCTATCGTCCTGACCCAGGCAATCGATCTGGAGTCTGAGTCCTGTCATACCAATCAAGTTCGGTTGCATCCCTTGGTGACTCGACCCCTTGTCTCTCCTCCCATTGATTCGAAAATGGAAACGCTTTTCCCAACCCTCCTTCCCAGCCATAGGTCTCCCTTTCCGGTCAGTGGTCAATTGCCGTCTACAAAAAGTGCGATCTTAATTGGTGGCTGATGAGGGCTCATGGGATATGAAGAGTTGATTGCCAAATAGGGCTTCTTCCCCGGATATGATTTCCTCTGATGAGTTTATCCATTTGGATACAGCATGTATCGAAACGGAGAACGGCTGACGGAATGGGTATAAAGAGACCTGTCGAAATAGAAGAACAAGGGTTGAAAATTCCATAGGTTTTTTCTTCATCCTCTGACTTATGTCATACTTCAGCATCATGGGAATGGGTCTTGCTTCTTGCTTCATGAAAGGAACCACATATGACGCACGCACAACTGGGAGATTCACGAATGTTTCCTCGTGGGCAAACAGGATTTGTCGGTTACCTCAGTCTTGGCCTCGCCTTGTTGGGTATGGGGTTAATGCTGATGGGGGCCAGCAAGGGATGTGCAGAGGCCAAACCCCCGGAAACCTTAGCCCCAGCTCCGCAAAGTATTTCGGTGTATGCCCTTTCGCGTGGGAAAGGGGTGCCTGAGCGGGCCAGAGAGGTGCTGGCCCAATCTCGAACTCTCCTCAAGGCTGCACAAGAACGCGGAGAGGTCCTGCGGGTGGTTGAGCAACGTATTGGAATAGAAGGGGAGACCAGGCTCTGCGCGGAATTTTCTCATGCCGAATCGGCCGGTACTATGATTGAACAAATTCAGCAACTTGGCCAGGGCGTGGATTTGATCAACGTGAAAGTCGAGCCGTGTCCACCATGACCAAATTCCATACCCCAAAGAACCTGGTTTGTGGTGTACGCCATCAATGAAGTCCTTTGGTTCTCCTGTCGATCACCAAGAGTGTTCCTCTCATTACTTTCAAAGGAGTGCAAACATGAAAAAGTGTCGGTTCTCCCTCACTCGGACATTGATCCTGGTATGGATGGTCACCGGCTTAGCGGCCTGTTCCCATCATCACTCAACCCCACGGCCAGGTGTTGACACTGGACCCAAAAATTCCCCGGACCAGGGCAAGCAAATTTTGTCGGATAACGCAAAACAGAAACGAGACGAGTGGAAAACCAAAACCTTTGAGGAGTTTAAAGCCCAAACCTATAAAGAACCATTTGAAGGTGGGAAATATATTGTGAACGGTGATACCCCGATTCTCAATGAAAAACTCCTGCAGGAATTTTTTGAGACCCGTATCAAGGAATCGATCAGCCCCGTCGAAGGGGGACGAAAAAAATTAACCGTGCATCAAGTCAATGGCCAGGACGCGGTCTGGAATTCTATAGAAAAACGGCAGCTGACCTACTGTGTCAGCAAAACATTTGGCACGAATTACAATCAAATGGTTTCAGATATGCAGGCGGCTGGAGGGGCATGGGAAGCAGTGGCTACGGTCGATTTTATTCATGTGGCCGGAGAGGATGACTCTTGTACGGCGTCCAATCCCAATGTTGTTTTTGATGTGCGCCCGGTCAACGTGAATGGACAATATCTGGCTCGAGCCTTTTTCCCGGATGAGCCACGGTCCTCACGAAATGTCTTAGTGGATAACAGTTCGTTTCAATTGGATCCCAATGGCAAGCTATCGCGACAGGGGATCTTACGGCATGAGTTGGGCCATACTCTCGGATTTCGTCATGAGCATACGCGACCGGATTCCGGCACCTGCTTCGAAGATAATAATTGGCGACCGTTGACCAGTTACGATGCCTTCTCAGTCATGCATTATCCGCAATGTAACGGCCAAGGGGATTGGTCGCTGACCCTGACCAACATCGATAAAAATGGGGCAGCTTGTTTGTATGGACCCGCGCAGGGGTTCATCATTGATAGCTCAATTTGTCAGGGATCCGAAGAGCCGCCTTTACCCATAGCCTGCGGACCCAAAACGGAAACCTTTACCGGACAAAGTGTTGCCAAAAATGAAGAGAAAACCTATGGTCCCTTTGCGGTGGTTCCGGGAACATTAGTGGAAGTGGTCATGCATGGAGAAGCCAATCCAGGGGATCCGGATCTGTATGTACGGTTCAACCAGGATCCAACAACGACTGCCTATGATTGCCGCCCCTATCTCTCAGGTGCGGAAGAAAAATGTGCCCTGGATGTGCCAACGAATGGGACTGCCGTCCATGTTAAAGTCCGGGGATATTCAGCCGCGCATTTCAATCTCACCGTGACTCACACCCCTACGCATTAAGTGCTCACCACATCTGACACCAGGACAGGGAGGCTCCGGCCTCCCTGTCCTGCCTGATCCTATTGAGAATCTGGGGTAGGAATATTTTTCATACGGATTGAAGAGAGGGCAAACAGCGTTAGGGGGAATTTTTGGCGCACCGGAAACCGATGGTCGCGGAACGTTCTTCTGGAAAGGCCCCTCCTCTGGTAGCCGCACGCAGCATGACTGGCCGACTTTTCCATGACCCGCCTCGGACGACTTTGTATCGGCCGGATTTGGGTCCTGGCGGATTCCGTTCAGGCATGATGGGATAGTAATCCGGTCCTAACCAATCATTCACCCACTCTGCAATATTTCCGGCCAGATGGAAGACGCCATAAATACTTTGGCCATCGGCAAAGCTGTCCACCGTGGCGACCAGCGGGATCTCATGCATATGATATTGCCCGAACACGGCCAACTCCGGTGAGGGATCCATTTCTCCCCAGGGAAAGATTCGCGCAGCCTCTCCCCTCGCCGTTTTTTCCCATTCGGCTTCACTCGGGAGGCGCTTGCCATGGTGGGTGCAAAAATCCTTGGCCTCTTCCCAAGTCACATAGAGGGCGGGCCAGGGAGCGAGTGCCTGATCGGGGATGAAGTGAACACTGAGAAGATGCCAGATTAATCCTCGTAATTCCTGAGAGACCATGCGGTTCGTGTCTTGCAAAAACGTCAAGTATTCCCCCAGACTTACTTCATACCGGTCGATGTGAAATGCGTCGATCCCGATGCGCCGTTGAGAAAATTCGGTGTCATCGTAATGGGTTTCGAAGCCATGCCCGCGGTCCTCACGCCGGTTGGTCCCCATCAAAAACCAGCCACCAGGAATGAGCACCATTGGGGAGGGTTTTGCGAACATGGCAATTTTACGGATGTGTTCATCAACAATGGGCGGGGGGCCTGTGTCACCAGTCACAGGATGGGGATTTACCCACACAATGCCTGTGGCCAAAAGAAGTGCGCCTATATAATAATATCCCATTTTCTTGATGTGAATGCTTCGCACGAAGAATTTTTTGCAAAATCTCTTCGTTGAAGGAGCGCCTTTTGGGTTGGTGGGGGAAGTCTACGTGAAGGCAACTTTAGGGAGCAAGCCGCACACATGTGCAATGTTGGCATAACGATTAAGGGCAAGACAGTTGTGATTATGGTAGAAGAAAAGAAGTTGTTGGGAAAAATCAGGATTTTTGTCTCATGAGAGCAGAGGAGTTTAGAAAAAGGACGAATCCATGAGAAGGTTGGGAAATCAGCGATTGGCGGGGTTAGCGCAATCAGAAATCCGGGCGATGACCACAGCCTGTACGCGGGTGAAGGGGATCAATCTCGCACAAGGGTCCTGCGACACCGGGGTGCCGGAACCGGTGATTCGTGGAGCTAAACAGGCGATGGATTTTGGTATCAATACCTATACCCGGTTTGACGGGCTTGTCGAACTTCGAGTGGCGTTGGCCCATAAGTTGGCGGCTTGTAATTCTATGACGGTGAATCCCAAAACGGAGATTGCTGTGAGTGCGGGTGCGACCGGAGCATTTCAGTGTGCCTGCATGGCGCTGCTCAATCCCGGAGATGAAGTCATCATCTTTGAACCGTATTACGGCTATCACCTGAGCACGATTTTAGCGGTGGAAGCGGTACCGCGGGTGGTATCGTTGCGAGGGCTTGACTGGAACTTTTCTCTTGATGATCTGGAGCACACCATCACGGAACGCACGAAAGCCATTGTGGTGAATACCCCTGGCAATCCGTCCGGAAAGGTTTTTACCTCTCAAGAATTGGAGCAGATTGCTGAATTGGCGCATCGGCATGATCTGTTTGTGATCACGGACGAAATCTATGAGTATTTTGGGTACGATCAACGAAAGCATGTGAGTCTCGGTCCTTCCCGGACATGGCGGAACGCACAATCACGATTTCCTGTTACTCTAAAACCTTCAGTATTACCGGTTGACGCATAGGACATGCAGTAGCCTCCCCGCAATGGAGCGAGCTGATCGGTGCGATGAATGATCTTGTCTATGTGTGTGCGCCTGCGCCCTTGCAATATGGCGTAACAGGGGGTATTCGAGAGCTTGGTCATAATTTTACCAGGACGTACAGCAATCCTTTCAAGCCAAGCGAGACCGATTTTGTCAGGTGCTTGATTGGCTGGGTTTAACGCCGATGATTCCCCAAGGTGCCTATTATGTGTTGGCCGATGCGTCACGGTTACCGGGAGACACGGGAAAAGAAGGGGCCATGTACGTCCTGAAAAAAACAGGTGTGGCGGGTGTACCTGATGAAGCTTTTTTTCAAGCCGACCGGGGGCGGCAATATATCCGATTCAGTTTTGCCAAGATGGATGCGGATTGAATGAGGCTTGTGAACGGTTAAAAAAGTTAGGTTGACTATCACCGTCACTGGGAAGAGGCTCACATGAAAATACTGTTCTTGCTATACAGTTGTTCAATGAAGAAGGGCACGTGGATGAGAATTCTCGGTGGCCTCCTTATTGTCACCAACCTTCCTGGGTGCACGGGAGACAGGTATCACCAACAGGCGGAAGTCATCAAAAGCCATGTGGAAACGTTCTATGGCCATTTGCAATCCCATCACGTTGACAGAGCCGTATCTGAAAATGAACAGATCGAGGTGATAGCCCTAAGCGCGGAAGAACGCTTACTCCGTCGTGTGGGCCAGATGAATCAGGGTGAGAAAACGCAGGAATGGAAAATTATAAAAACAGCCAAAGAAACGGCTGCGGAAAATTGGTTAGCTCTCGCCCGATATTTTTCGGAAACCCAACAGTATAACAAAGCCCGGGGCACCTACCGACGGGTTATTGAAACATACCAAGGCTCTCCCTACCACTCGTATGTCGATCGTGCAAAAACGGGATTGCGGAATGTAGAAGCCATCCTGGATCCCGGGGCTATTTCGAGTTCTCCTGAGAAATAATCTTACCGATTTCTGAGTTTTCTTCGCGAATTTTTTTCACTGGAGATGCGAGGCTATTTATATAGCTTTATTGCGGGTATGTAAATTTTCTACCTAAGGTACTGTAACGGATGTTTATAGACTAGGGTTACGGTTATGAAATATGTAATTCCCTGATCTATTCTGTCCGAATAAGTTCATAATTCAGTTCTTACTACAGTCCACTAATATGAAGAAACTGGGTAGTAGTATTGACTATGCGAATGAATGGGTGGTTCTGAGAAGGCCCAGGAGTGTGTGGATTCATTCCGCATACAAACTTTCTCCATCTCGGGGTGGACACCAAGCTTTTACCATTTGGACATTCTGAATTATGCAAGGGGAAAACCTGGTACAAAACCCTTGAGGGCCATAAGCAGTCAGATGTGACCCCACTTTGAAATCAGACACAAGCCCCTCAGGCCACGGTGCTAATCCAAAGGTCCAATCTCCTTGCAGGCTTCGTGGGTCTTTATAATAAACATTAAAACCAATGAATCCTGCCCCAGTTGTTGTGCAATTAACATGGTAGGGCGGTACTTGAAAATCAATATGAAAAATGTAGCCATCTTCCACCCAGGAATCCACAATTTCGATTTGTAGTTCACTAGCCTGTGCTGAGGTCATCAGGCTCAAATAACAGAAAAAGGCCAGAAAAAAGCCCCGACTCATGGTTGAATATTTCCATGATGTTGGAGTCTTCCTGTGCGAAAAATGAAAGGATTTTAAGAAGCAACCATTCATAGGAAACCCTCTCAACCGGTTTTATGGATTAAACGGAACGGGTTCATTCATCTGGCGCATGGGCCGCTTTTAAGTTTCCTCTACTATACCCGTTATTTTTTAAATACCGTCAATACGTCAAAGGAGGGGCTGGGATTGGAAGAATTTTTTTAATTGAAGGAGGAGAGAGAAAGGAAAAGTTGGTTTAAGTTACGGGGAGAAGGGAAGTCTTCTCAGATACCCATCGAAAAAAGATTGAGATTTTCCCCAAAATGTTGCAAAGCTTTTGCTGTGATTTGTCGGCCTCGGGCCGTTCGATCCAGATATCCAGATTGAAGCAGAAATGGTTCGTAAACATCTTCTAATGTGGATTTTTCTTCTTGGACGGCTGCGGCCAATGCCTCAATGCCAACGGGCCCTCCTTTAAATTTCTCGATTATGGTCAAGAGAATTTTGCGATCCATTTCATCAAACCCTGCTTGATCGACCCCCAACCATTGTAATGCTTCTTGTGCGACCCTTCTCGTGATGTGCCCTTGAGCTTTGACTTCTGCAAAGTCACGCACTCGTTTGATTAACCGATTGGCAATACGGGGAGTCCCACGAGCTCGGCCGGCAATTTCTCCTGCCCCATCATCATCGATGTGGACCCCGAGAAGACTGGCGGAGCGGGCAACGATGACCTGCAGTTCTTCAGGCAGATAAAAATCCAGTCGATAGACAAGCCCAAAGCGTTCCCGCAGGGGGGAGGTGAGAGAGCCCGCTCGCGTGGTGGCTCCAATGAGGGTAAAAGGCGGGAGATCTAATTTCATGGTGCGCAGGGAGGGGCCCTGTCCAATCACCAAATCGATTTGGTAATCCTCCATGGCGGGATACAAAACCTCTTCAGCCGCTGGAGGCAATCGATGAATTTCATCGATAAACAGAACATCTCGTGGTTGGAGATTGGCCAAAATGGCGGCCAGGTCTCCCGCATGAGTGAGCACAGACCCGGAGGTAGAGCGAATCGTGCCTCCCATTTCCTTGGCGATGATATGCGCGATGGTGGTTTTACCCAATCCAGGAGGCCCATAGAAAATGGCGTGGTCCAGGGCTTCTCCTCGTCCTGTTGCAGCGTCAATACAGACCCGAAGCGATTCTTTCATCCGCTCCTGCCCGATGTACTCCGATAAGCGTTGAGGCCTAAGAGTACCCTCGAGGCTTTGTTCTTCTTCTATCAGGTGAGTGGTGAGAACCCGGTCGTCCATAGAATAGACGGAATCAGAGTCTAAAGAGAACAATGAGATGAAATGCTTTCCCTACGACTTTTCGAGAAAAGAGAAGGGAGAGGATGACACACACACACACACACACACTCTCTCTCTCTCTCTCTCTCTCTCTCTCGGGAAATGACTCAAAAACTGAAAACAGACGGGGAGGTGAGACGAAACTGCGGTCCCCAACAGGGCTCCTAAAACCCTGAAAATAAATCCTGACATCCAAGACAGAATTCGACATTCACTTGTCGTTCAAGGAAATTTACGAGAAATCCTTGTTTTTCATACAAGAGTTTAGCGCCCATCAGCGTTTCATTGGGGAAATCTTCCGGTCCCAAAAGATCTCGAATTTCTTTCGTGGTTTTGGCCCCAAGGATGTGTCGGAAGATTCCACGGACTTTATGGGCAAACCGGTTATTGATAAATATTAAATCCACTTTCCCGTCAGTGATGCGAACTCCTCCCATCGCCCCAGTAGGATTTTCCTTGTCCCACAACAGAATAAAGGTTCCTTCTTGCTCTGCCCGAACACCCCCAATCCTTGCTTCGACAAGGGCTTCCACTGCAGTCGCTTCGGGGTCCCCCAATTTCACCCGGAAGAGGGAAATTTCTGATGCATTGACGTCCTTGGCATCTTCAATGCTGTTGCGAGTGAGTTCGTATGGGGCTGCCCATGTCGGTGGAGAAAAAAACAAGAGACTGATTATCATAATAAGGACAGTCCGAATACATTCTGTTTTCAGATTCTTCATGAAAATCCTCTTGAAAATGGAAACAATATTAAGGTTGGGAATGAGAAAATCGAAAGATTCCGTCTATTCAAAATGACTCCTTGGACCTGAAAGATTGTATCCGACCCTTCGTATGAGGGTCAATTCCAAAGGTCAAAGAGAGGCCGCAGTCCAGGAGATTCCTATGATATAATCGCCTCCCATGACAAACTCCATCGTGATAAAAGGCGCACGCCAACATAATCTCAAGAACCTCGATCTGGAGATTCCTCGTGATCAGCTGGTGGTAATCACTGGATTAAGCGGATCTGGGAAGTCGTCTTTGGCCTTTGACACCATCTATGCCGAAGGCCAGCGGCGCTATGTCGAATCACTGTCCGCCTATGCCAGGCAATTTCTTGAGCAGATGACCAAACCCGATGTGGACTCCATTGAAGGACTTTCCCCTGCCATTTCCATCGAACAAAAGACGACGAGTCACAACCCTCGTTCCACGGTGGGGACCGTGACGGAGATCTATGATTATTTTCGTCTGTTGTTTGCCAGAATCGGACAACCTTTTTGCTATCTCTGCGGGAATGCCATTGCGGCGCAAACGGTGCAACAAATGGTGGATGCCATTCTCGGACTTCCTCCCGGTACAAAAATTCACATTCTGGCTCCCATTGTGCGAGGACGCAAAGGGGAATATCGAAAAGAATTACTGGCAGCTCGCAAGGCTGGGTTTGTTCGCGTGCGCATTGATGGGGTGATTCGGGATCTCGGGGAGTCTTTTAATTTACATAAACAACGTAAGCATACAATTGAGATTGTGATTGATCGACTCATTGTCAAGTCAGAGGCCGGTGTGGCGCGTCGTTTGGCGGATTCGGTAGAAACTGCGCTCAAGATGGCGCAGGGTCTCGTGGGGGTGCTGACGGAAGATAATCAGATTCAAGTCTATAGCGAACACCTGGCCTGTATCCAGTGTGGCGTCAGCTATTCGGAAATTTCCCCACGAATTTTTTCATTTAACAGCCCCCATGGGGCGTGTACTGGATGCGATGGGATTGGGTATGAAGCTTCCAGTCATTCGGAATGGGAGGAATGGACCTTCGACACCCCCTGCAATATATGCGGCGGAGGCCGACTTAAGAAGGAAAGCCTCTCCATCAAAATCGGAGGGCAGTCCATTGCAGAAGTGACCCATATGTCTGTACGGAACACCTTGGTATTTATGGATGCGTTAGCCCTCACCGATCGGGAGCAGATGATTGGGCAGCGGGTTCTGAAGGAGATTCGAGAACGGTTGGAATTTTTGCTCAACGTCGGATTGGCCTACCTCACCTTGGATCGTCCTTCTGCCACATTGTCCGGAGGAGAAGGGCAACGGATTCGATTAGCCACCCAAATCGGATCGGGATTGGTCGGGATGTTGTATATCCTGGATGAACCCAGTATCGGGTTGCATCAGCGGGATCACCGACGGTTACTCCAAACGTTGTTACGATTGCGGGATATGGGGAATACCGTCGTGGTAGTTGAGCACGACGCCGAAACCATGCGCGCTGCCGACTATTTGTTGGATTTAGGGCCAGGGGCCGGTGTGGAAGGCGGGCAGTTAGTCGCCTATGGCCCTCCCTCGGTGGTGATGGCTCATCCAGGATCGCTGACCGGCCAATACCTGAATGGGAGTCGCCGGGTGTGCTTACCTCATCGCGCCCGGCAAGCCAAAGGGTTGTTGACTGTCGTTGGCGCGGAGAAACACAATCTTCAGCACGTGACCGTAAACTTTCCGTTGGGAATGTTGACCTGTGTGACCGGTGTGTCAGGGTCAGGAAAAAGTACCCTGGTCGTGGATGTGTTGTTCCGATCCCTGGGGCAGGGCTTCTCCCAGAAGAAACCGGTGTTTGAAGGATGTCGGGAGATACGCGGACTTGAACAGCTGGATAAACTTATCGATATTGATCAGTCCCCGATCGGCCGAACTCCTCGTTCGAATCCCGCCACTTATACCGGCCTCTTTAGTTTTATTCGTGATCTGTTCGCGCAATTACCGGAGTCTCGTGTGCGCGGCTACAAGCCTGGCCGCTACAGTTTCAATGTGAAAGGTGGGCGATGCGAGGCTTGCCAGGGTGATGGCCTGATTAAAATTGAAATGCATTTTCTCCCGGATATTTATGTGACCTGTGAGGCCTGTAAGGGTCAACGATACAATCGAGAAACCTTGGATGTGACGTACAAGGGGAGAACAATCGCAGAAGTGTTGGACATGACGGTGGCCGAGGCCTTGGAGTTTTTTGTAAACATTCCGCCAATCCGCAACCGGCTGCAAACGTTATCAGATGTCGGTCTGCATTACATTAAACTCGGGCAATCGGCGACAACCTTGTCAGGAGGGGAAGCTCAGCGGGTAAAGCTTTCCAAGGAACTCTCGAAACGTCCAACTGGTCGGACTCTCTATATTCTCGACGAGCCTACCACGGGACTGCATTTTGTGGATATTCAACGGTTGTTGGATGTGCTCGACCGGCTGGTGGAGACCGGAAATACCGTCCTTGTCATTGAACATAATGTCGAGGTGATTCGGAACGCGGATTGGATCATCGACCTGGGGCCGGAAGGTGGAGATCAAGGAGGATTTGTGGTCGCGGAGGGAACTCCGCAATCCGTGATGCAGGTCATGGCATCACGGACAGGGCAGGTGTTACTGGAAGATAGTGAGGGTCGAGCGTCCTAAGGGGATCTAGGGTTTTTTCTTATAAATATTCAGCCCGATTTTCTCTTCTCGACCTGGTATCGAAACATTGCCTTCGGTTGAGGCAATGATCGTCGTTTTGCCCGATGAAGAAGGGCCAAAGTCTTTCGACAGGTCTACCTTAATCGTCAACATCGTTCCGTCGACAGTCAATTCCACGTTTTTCATGTGTGTATCCTCTCCATAATTTAAATCAATAAATGTTCAAGGGTGGCTGGGACGTAGAGCTGCCTTATTCCGACAGGCCCGCGAGGACCAAGAGTGCTCCGGCTCCAATCGTATAGGGAATGACGCAGGTGTATAACACCGATTCAAGGGAAGAGTGTCTCCATTTGGAAGTAGGCCGTGACATGTCATTCTTAAAAATAAATTCATAGGAAAAAATCAGCATGCCAATGGTCAGAACAATCACCCGACTGGTTCGAGGCCAAGTGTAGAGGCCGACTAAGAGATAGCTGGCCGTATGAAATCCGCTAAACGCACAGAGGACTGGAGCCAGAAAAAAATAGAGAAATGACGCTGATAATCGATGAGATCCCATAGCTCGTGGGAATGGAGGCCCTGGATGTCCCATTATTTGACTGCGGCAGGTACCGAAGGCTTGGACATTCCAGCTGGGGAAGGAGGCTGTTGAACTGCGCAGGTTTTGCACACACGAGGGCGCCTTTTCAGGTAAGAGACTTTCCCGCTGGCAAGGCAACTATAATGAACGAACCGTTCACAGAGGCTGCAACGAGACCATCCTCCACGGAGCATGGTGAGGTTCCGGTACAGACCTTCGTGACACACCCCGCACGTTTCGGGTTCGATGCCCAGTAACAGGGGTTCCCATTCTCCGCCTCGATTTCGAATGCTCATGGTGGAAAAGTATACTGAGTGGCTCCGATGAAAACAATGAGGACCACTCTGAGGGACCGTTTACTGGCCTCATACCCACACGTCCTATGGTCACAATTTGACACTCCAAAAATCCTTTTGATAGGGTCCCCAACGACCTTTTCTATCCTTCCACGGCGCGTATTCATTCCTTTGTGAACATTCAAGCCTATTTAGACCAACAGCGCCAACGGGTTGACCAGTTTCTGGAGCGGAGCGTTCCTCCGCCCTCGGTCCATCCTCACCGACTGTATGAGTCCATGCGGTATAGTCTGTTGGGTGGAGGCAAACGCATTCGTCCGATTTTGACTATTGCCGCCGCCCAAGCTTTGGGATATGACCATGATGCCATGTTGCCATTTGCCGCTTCTTTAGAGTTTGTGCATACCTATTCTCTTATTCATGATGATCTCCCCGCAATGGATGACGATGATTTTAGGCGGGGCCGGTTAACCAACCACAAGGTATTCGGGGACGGCATGGCGATCTTGGCCGGTGATGCGTTGTTGACCATGGCGTTTGAGTTATGCAGCCTGGGTGATGGCACAGACGGCTTCTCAGCTGCTCAACAGTTGGACATTGTGCGGGAATTAGCACTCGGTTCTGGTCACCAAGGAATGGTGGGTGGGCAGGTGATGGATATCCAGGCCGAAAACCAGGAGATTGATCTGGCTCATCTCCAGCAAATTCACACTTTTAAAACGGGGCGTCTGATTCGAGCCGCAGTCCGCATCGGCGGCATTATCGGCAAGGCGACCACTCCACAGATGCAATGTTTAACCGACTATTCGGAGGATATTGGGCTGGCTTTTCAAATTGCCGACGATGTCCTGAACATGGTGGGGACTCGGGAGGAATTGGGAAAGGACGCCGGGACGGATGAAAAGAGAGGGAAGCAGACCTATCCTACATTTTTTGGAGTTGAAGGCGCCAGACAACTGGGAGAAGAATGCGTCCAGCGGGCCATTAAGCAATTGGAATCGTTAGATAGACAGGCAGATCCCTTGCGGCACATTGCAACCTATATTATGGCGCGGCGGCACTGAGCGACCGTTGTAGGGCGCAACGGCAATCGAAAACGATTTCACGAACTTTCTCTGCTCCTTCTAATTTGAAGCCGTCTTCTGCTTTCGTGTACCGCTGGGCTTTTATTGAACGCATCTTCAACTTCAGGTTGTTATGAAAGTACTCATTACAGGGTCATCGGGGTTCATTGGGACTGCAGTGACACGAGCTGTGGTTGCTCATGGCGATGAGGTCCGCGTACTGATTCGGCCCACCAGTAATCTGAAAAACCTTGAGGGATTAGACGTCGAAACAATTCACGGGGATTTGCAAGACCCTCAGTCGCTAAAGAAAGCGATAGCCGGCTGCCAAGGCCTTTATCATGTGGCGGCGCATTATGCGTTGTGGGATCAGGACCCTGCCACCTTTTATAAGATAAATGTAGCAGGCACAAAAAATTTGTTATGCGCAGCAGGGGAGGCGGGCGTTAAACGAATCGTCTACACCAGTACGATTGGTGCGATCGGGTTGCCTGATAATGGGGGCCTCGGGAATGAATCACTCTTCCCAGCGTTGGCCCAACTGTCAGGCGATTACAAACGATCAAAGTTTTTGGCCGAGCAAGAAGTCTTAAAGATGGCTCAACAGGGACTGCCGGTGATAATCGTGAATCCGACGGCTCCGGTGGGAGAACGGGATGTCAAACCCACTCCAACCGGACAGATCATTGTCGATTTTATGCGTGGCCGAATGTTTGCGTATATTGAAACCGGGATGAATTTAGTGGATGTTGAGGATGTCGCCATTGGACATGTACATGCCATGGAACGCGGTCGAGTCGGCGAGAGGTATATTCTGGGCAATCAAAATCTTACACTGAGAGGAATTTGTCAGATGCTCAGTCGATTGACCGGAGTTCCCGCCCCGCGCCTTCGATTGCCTTGGCGACTGGTGCTTCCCCTGGCATACGTGAATCAATGGACTGCCAACCTGGTGACCCACAGACCACCCCGAATTCCTTTGGAAGGGGTGCGGATGGCCAAGTACCGCATGCATTATGATTGCAGCAAGGCCCGACAGGAACTTGCTCTGCCCCAAACCCCGGTGGAAACGTCTCTGAAGAAAGCCGTGCAGTGGTTTCGCCGGCACGGATACGACTGATCTCTTCTCCGCCAGCCTTGGTCATCTCCATAACGAAGCCAAATTTTGGAATTCATTTTTCTCCTCGCCAACACCCTCTTTCTCAGGTCATATGTTTTTGTCTTTTTAGTGTTCTCCTTGTATGCTGGGCAAAAACTCTTAGGGTGGCGGCGGACCGGCCGGTTGTTCGGCCTCACATGAGCCACCGCCTTTATCTGTGAATATGCCTCGACCCGAATCGGTATCCCCTTTGGCGAGTATTTTTATACGGGTTCAACTCAAGGCTATGAGTTGTACCTTTCAAATATCCCGTTCATGGATTCCCTCTCCTTCTCGTTTTTATTGTTTGCCAGCTACTGTCTGGCCCTGGTTTTTGTGTTACCGCCCGCGAAACGAGCGGGGCAACATGGATGGCTGTTCGATTCGGCGTTAAGGACCTCGTGGCCCGTTGTGAGCTTAACTGTGGTGTTGTTTACCTTTTCGGATGTCGTGATCGATCCGGTGGCCCTTCAGGGTGAACGATGGTTTCTGAGAAAGATTTACGGCTACCCCCAGGAGGCAGTGTATTTTGGTATTCCCCTCGCGAATTTTGCGGGATGGGCCGTCGTCGGATTCCTCTCTCTTCTGGGCTATTGTTGGTTGGAACGGGGTCCTTATGCATCAGATCCAATTCCCCGGGAGGTGGTGAAATGGGAGTTGCTCCTGGGCATTGGCCTCTATTACGGCGTTTTGGCCTTTAACTTAAGTGTGACCTTTTGAATTGGCGAAGTGCTGATGGGCATTGTGGGTTGCTTTATTTTTTTCCCTCTGACCGCAGTCCTTCTCAGTACCTTGTGGAGAGGATTGTCCTGTTCTAGAGTGTACGAACCTTGAGGCGACAGGATCTCTTTCCAAAGAGGTTTCCGATGCCATTGGCGGTTGTGGCTTGAGGCTACGGCCCAGGGTCGGTATGATGCAGGCATGAAGGGATTCCTTATTCGATGTGTGATCACTGGGTTCGCAGTGTTACTGGCAAGCCAGGTGATCCCTGGCATTGAAATCACCGGTTTAGCTTCGGGAATCGCGGCAGTGGTCATTCTTTCATTTCTTAATGCCATCATCCGCCCCATTCTCTATTTGCTTTCGGCTCCGTTTATTCTCGTGACGTTGGGATTATTCGTGGTTCTCATTAATGGGTTTCTACTCTATCTGGTGTCAGTATTAGTCAAAGGGTTCATGGTCTCCGGATTTTGGCCAGCGGTGGGGGGTACGTTGATCATTAGTATCGTGAGTGCGGTGTTAAATCTCTGGATCTCCGAGCAAGGCCGAATAGAAATTGTCACTCATGCTTCATCCGGTCGAAAAATCCGACATATTAATTAATTAACTGTAAAAAACATTGGGGGTCTCATCTTAAGCTGACGAGAGATCCACGAACATATCGGGTGCTGGGGAAAGAACCGTTCCTCTTTTTCCAACGTGCCCCATCGACATTCACTGTCCGGAATAATTCTGAGAGGAAACGCATGCATGGCCAATCGTCTTGAATCCACGTTAGCAACCAAGCAACAAAGTACGCTTCAAAAGATTCTGACTTCCGCGGTCAATGAGGTCGGGATGGAGGCGGTCTTGGTGGCGATCATTACGCATGATGGCGGACCATTGATCGAGCAGGTCTCCCGAGGATTTTCTCCGAGGGAAATTCGAGCGATTCTTCGCGCACTTTCAATGGAGGACTTGAAAAGTGTGAATCTCCGTAATGGGACGGGAGAAGCGGAGCTGGAAAGCGTCCTCCGAATTCGCATGGTAACTCCGGGGAGCAAAGTCGCATTGGTGCTCCCTTTAAAATTTGGGGGACGAGTGTATGGCACACTGATCCTTGCCAGGCGTGAAAATGTGGCGCTGACGAAACGAGAAAAAGCGACTCTTTCGGCCAATGTCACTCACATTACCGGAGAATTGAAAAAAGCCGGACTGTTTGGGTCATCTTTGATTTTGAGCAACCCATTAGTGGCTCATGAACCCCTGGCCGTGGCTGTGGAAGAGGGACCCACTCCCGTGACTCGAACCTATTCGAATGCTGATGTGCAAGCGCGGATTGGTAGTATTTTGGCAGAAGTCGATGGGGAATTGTCTTTTGATCGAGGATGGGTCAGCATTTATGATCCCCTTGCGGCTACCCTGGAAGTGCTGGGTGTATTCGGAACTCAGAAACGGGATGTGAGTCCCGGCCAACATCTTTCTTTAGATGATTCGGCCTCCGGGTGGTCTGTCCGTCATCGAAAGCCCCGCTGTGACAATAACTTGGCTTCTACCCAAGGTCGGTTTCACGACTATAAACAATTGTATCGTGATCGATTCGCGTCGATTATTGTGGTGCCATTTTTCGTCAGGGGTCGAGTGGCGGGTACGGTCACGTTAGCGTCAAAAAACCCTAACCATTTCGATCAAATTGGCAGCGATTCCAAAAACCTCGAGGCGGTCACGACCAAATTAGTGGAATTGTTTGAAGACCCGTCCTGTCATCTATCCGTAATGGAAGCCGCTCCAATTCAACCAGAACAACCCGCCCTCAAAGGTCAGGTGATTTCCGTTCCCCCTGAAGGGGATGTGCGCAAAGAAGAGCGGCGTGCAGCCCTGCATGAAGTGGGTTCTTTCCTTGCCACAGAAATCCGTGAGCCCATCGGGTTTATCAGGGCACAGCTGGAAGAAATTACAACCGACGCCGACCTTGATTTTGATTCGCAAACCCGCGTGGAAAATGCGATGCGGGACATGATTCGTATCGAAACGGTGTTAAATGAAATTCTGGACTTTGCCAAACCGTTGGAACTTGATCGAAAGATGTGCCGGGTTCAGGATTTATTGGATAAGGCCTTTTCGTTAGTTTCGACGGATCTTCGGGTAAACCGGATCGAAGTCATCAAGAAGGTTCCGGCCCGGTTGACCCAAGTCCGGTGGGACGAAGTGAAAATGCAGCATGTGTTTCTCTGTATTTTTAAAAATGCCATTGAAGCCATGTCTCCCGGAGGGCATTTGCGGGTGGAAGTCATGCTCACCCGAGCCCGAAAGCCTGAACTTCAAATTGTCATTGCCAACGACGGAGTTCCCATCCCGGCCGAATTTGTGGATAAAGTATTTGAACCCTATTTCACCACCAAGCGATCAGGGACCGGGTTAGGGTTGGCGACCGTGAAAAAAGTAGTTGAGGAACACCAGGGCCACATTAGTATTGCCAGCGAGCCAGACAAGGGAACGACCGTTACCATCCTGATGCCGGCACCACGGCCAAAAACTCCGTATCGCCCTCGACGCCCAGTCGACCGAACCAGAGGACATTCCTGAAGATCCGCTCATTACGGGTTTTTAGCCATTTTGGCTGACAAGCTTGACACCACCGGCCAATCTGAATAAGATTCCGCTGCCTATTGGATACAATACGCATATTCACAAGTCCCGACCATTTTCTATTGTTAACCCGTCATAACCAACAAAGGAGCGGTCTTATGAAAGGGATTGGAATTTTTCTTGGAACAGTGGGTGCTAGCACCTTCGCCCTATCAATGGCCTTTGCCAATCCAGGGTTGTTGCCCAATCACCCAGGGTATCCGGCTGCTGGAAAATCTCCAGTGACCGGTCAAGCTACCGCCAATGATCCTGGTCAGATCAATGCAGGAGGAGCAAAGAGTCTTTTGTCTTCTCAGGAATTTGGGACCAAAGCAGCAATGAATGATGTCAGCGATCCTAATCGTGCGAGGATCAAAAAATCGGCTGGGGCCGGTCGTTTACCAGAAATCGAAGGGCCGCTCAACAAAACCAACCCGAATCCAGCTGGGGCAAAATCGACCGTTATTAAATAGTCAGTCTTTCACAGTTTGAAAAATATGGAAAAGGGTGCCAAAATTGGCACCCTTTTTTGTATGTCCTCATTCCTATTTTAATGAAAGGAATAGTCCTTGCTTGTCATCCAATTTTCCTTTTTCAATTTAGTAATTAATGAAATAAATTTGGCTTGCCTTGAACCGGATTAATACGGAACTGGCCAAAGTCTTGAAACGCAAAATTCGATCCCAAGGGCCATTGACCTTCCGGGACTTTATGGCCGTTGCGTTGTACGATGAGGCCAATGGATTTTATGCACAAGGCCCAAATATTGGGAGTCCTGATGGGCCGTTTAACACCAATGCGAAATTTCCAGCCTTCGGATACGCCATCGCTCAAGCCATCGCTCAAGCCGAAAAAAACATCGGGTGTCCTCTTCGGATATTGGAATTAGGTGGGGGGACAGGTCAGTTGGGAAAAAGCATTATTTCATTTCTTCAAACCCCTCATGAGTACATTGTCCTTGAAACCAGCCCTAGGTTGCGAGCCGGCCAGGAACAAAGATCACTGCAAACAATCCAAAACTTAAACAACCTTCCTCCCAGTCCAACCTTTGTTTTTGGAAATGAGGTGCTCGATGCGTTGCCGGTTCATAGGGTTATGGGGATGGGAAATGAAAAAATCGAGGAATTCTACGTGGATCTTGATGAGGACGGAGAATTTTCTGAACAACCAGGGCCCCTGTCGACTACAGAATTGGCCGAGCGGTTCAAATGCGAGGGCGTTCAGCTTGGGCGAGGCCAAGTAGCGGAAATTTGTTTGGAATTGAAGCCTTTTTTCCAAAACGTACGGCAGGTTTTGGAGCGAGGGTATGTGTTTTTTGTAGATTACGGGGACAGGGCGTCAAATTTATATTCACATCGGCATCGAAATGGGACCCTTCGTTCCTTTTATCAACAACAACAGATTCATGACCCGTTTTTTGCGGTGGGTCAACAAGATTTGACGGCCGACGTGGATTACACAGCTGCCCGTTCCATCGCAGAAGAGGCGGGTTTTGAAGTGGACGGTCCCATTCCGCAAGGAGCCTGGTTGCGAAATCTGGGAATTCAGGCTTACAAGGGATCTTCGAGTGATAGGGAATCTGATCAAAAAGAGATTAATGTGTTAACCAGGCCAACCGGTCTGGGGAGTGCCTTCGACGTTCTCATATTAAAAACAAGGGGTCTGCCCGATGGACCAGGCCTACAGCAAGTGTCTAATATGAGCCTGTCAAAGTCTCCCCTAGCCTGCCAAATCTCACCACATTTTTTTTAAACCTGCATAGACGGTAGGAGAGAAGAATAGGTTTGAGCAGAGTCTTCAAATTAATATCTTGTGAAACCATAAAGATGACCAGAAAACAGGCAATTTCTCAAGCACCCACAAAATGTATGTCGACACTATGTTTTTTTCACCAAATATTGTAAACTCCACAAATTCATTAGATTATTTCGCATCCCCTTTCATTTTCCGCAGTCATACATACCCAATAAATTGGTGTTTTTTTCAAGGTCTACGTTGTGCGTGGCACGCGTGATGCACTGACTCACCTGTTGAACATATGGGAAGCAGGAGGCTTTCAAAGGAGGTAGAGTTATGAACTGTGCACGATGTAATGGGCTCATGGTGGTCGATGATTGCCTTGATATTAAAGGAGGCATGGGAGAACTCTGGATCAAAGCCTACCGATGTATTATGTGCGGAAACCTCATGGATCCCGTCATTAATCATCACCGCACCGGTGGTCCCGTTCAGGCGCAGGTCATTCCCTTCCGGAAACGGCTGCGGAGAGCTCCACGAACTCCCGTTGCGCGGTTGACTGCCTAAAAAGTTGGAAGACAAAATGTGCCTGGGCAAGAAAAAACTTCCCATGGGACCGCTCGACTCAGGATTGATAAGAGTCGCATAAGACGTTGTTCCAAGGACCTGTCGCATTTTTGATTATTCTATTGGCTCTTCTGACATTATCTTAAGCGGGTTCGCTAGGAGTGCATCCCTCCTAATCAAATGGGCTCGGCCAGCGCTCTTCCCTCGAATCTTTTATCCCCTATTCCCTTTCATCTACGCCTTTTCAGCGGCGTTCCATGGTCAGTAAAAAGTGAAACGTGGGGGAGGAGCGAAGAGCACGACTATTTCCCAGCCCGCTCCTGACGCCTCACACCTTACTCCTCACGGTTTCGTGGGGCCTTGCCACGGGATGTGATTTGTTGGTCACCCTCAGTACGTTGCTACGCTCCACGATTTTGGGATTCGTTCCCTCCGAAGAGGCATTTTTAGGATTTGGTCATCCTACGATCGTCACAGTGGCCGCCGTATTGATTATCAGTCGTGGGTTGGTAAAGCGGGAGTGGTGGGAATCTCACGCGCTATATCAGGGTCGCCACGTTCTCTTTTCCGTCCTTCCATATCGCCGTCTTATCCTCCCTGGGGTGGAATGATTCCCACCGTCATGAATAATGTCGGAGCCTTGGTGTTACCGATGCCGGCAGCCATTCAACCCGAATTCCGCAGTTGGATTTTTTACAAATTTTAAGACCTGCTCAAAGGTATGGGAATTCAATGAGTTTTTTGGCATTCAATTGCGCCGCAGTTGAAATTGCTCAACATGCGGGCAGAAGGGCACTCTGGCAGCCATGCATAATCTTGCTCCAAGGGATTTCCCCAACTACGGAATTCGGGTTCAATCGTCCGTCGAAGCCAAGCGTCCCCCTGCCGTCGTCTTAATGCCCGTGGCGTTTGGAACGATTTTTGGTGGAATGGTGACTCTTATCGGAACAACTCCCGATAGCATCGTGGCCCATTACCGGAAAGAAATTGCCGGTTAGGCATTACGGATGTTCCATTTCGCTCCTGTTGGGGGAGCCTGGCGCTGGTGGCTTGACGCCTCATTTCATCATTCGCTCGACGATCTCGAAAGACGATCTCGAAATGCCCCACAAGACCTGTTTCATATACAGAAGAATATTTAACAGAGGTCGAGGTGCCTGTAAATTCTCAGGCGAATAGGAAAGTCTCTGTCAATGCTGGAAACGAACACTGGAGATTCCGACGTGTTAATTATGGGACTGGTTCGGGGTGATCAATCTATTCGGGAAGCGGCTTGGAAGGACCGCATTCAGGTCGGCGATGTCCTGGTCCTCAAGGCGAGACCACAAGGACGAATAAATTTGTGTCCACGTGGGGTCTGAAGTTAACGGGAAGCTAATTGATGGAAGAAATTTCTAATCCCGAACACAAGCAATCCCCTGAGAAAGATGAAGGGGACTGTTGAATAATTAAAATATTTTGCCTGTTGATCCGCATGTGGGAAACCGAAAGCCATATAAAAAATACGGGAGTGTTCAAAGCTTGTCCCGAGGTTCGACGAGGGAAGATCCTCCTTCTGAGCCCGTCCAGTCCAGTCCTGTCCTGTCCTGAGGCCCTCGAAGAGAAGGCCGCGAATTGCCTGGTTCATCCCGAAGGGGGCGACCATTGTTGAACAGGCGGAGCGTACGAAGTAGTACGTGAGCACGCACGACGTGAAGAGCGTGATGGCTGTTGCATCTCGCAGAGTGCAACTGTTGTTGTGCGCCAGAAGGCAGGGAACGCCGGCGGCGGCATTTTTCAACACTCCCTGAAAACGTATTGCTGGAAGGAAGCTCTGGCGCCTCCGATCGATCTTGGTTGTTGGTTGGACGGCTGGCGGGTTCTCTGAAGCTACGGAGCCGGTTTGGGATTAACTTGTTAGGGGCATCTTGTCAAAGCACCTCCTACCGTGGACGGTTGAAGGAATTTCGATTCAAAGTCGGAGATGTGCTTCTGCTGCAAGAAGCAAAAGAACGCGTCATGGAAGTGCTCGAACTGCTCGGAAGTCTTTCCTTGGCCGAGCGAGGGCTCCGGTTTGGAAAGCCCGGACAGGCGTGGCTAGCTGGAGGAGTATTGGCCATGGCCTTTGCCGGAATGGCGCCACTACCGATTTCGTTGATTTGTGCCGCCTTGGGGATGGTGCTTCTGAGCATTGTTTCTCGGAAGGATGTCTATCTATCATATCGTCGATTGGCCCGCCCTCATATTGTAAGGGGCCATGAGCCCTATTGGGCGAGCGCTGGAACAAAGTGGAGCAACTGCCGAGTGGCTCAGTTCTTGGTAAATAAGACGGAGGGACTTCCCCCCATTATGTTCTTGGGACTTATCATGCTGTTGGCGATGACGCTGTCGGATGTCAAGAATAATGCAGATACGGCGGTGACTATCGGCGCATCTTGCGCGTTTTTGACTCCAATTGGCCATCAAAATAATTCGTTGGTGATAGGGCCCGGGGAATATCGATTTGGTGACTACTGACGTATGGGGTTGTCTTAGAACTCTTAATCCTCCTGGTATCGCTTCCCCTTATAGTCTTCATGTGGCCCTTAACGGAACAAGGTTAACGGGTTCTCGAAAAGGGACGAGAGGAAAAAATGGCATTATCATTTCGCGCCAGTTCTTCCCGAAAGGCCTCCCGTCTCTTTTTTAGGCGGGTGGTGTACATGCCCACCGATCTTGATCCGTTTCGCACTCTCCTGAGCCGGATCGTTTTAGTGGGAGTGCTGTTTTGTTTGTTGACGGGGATACTCTGGTTGGATCGAAACGGCCTCAAGGATCACATGGATGGAGAGATATCATTTTCAGATGTGATCTATTTCACGATGGTCACGGTAACCACAGTCGGGTATGGGGATATTGTGCCGGTCTCCACACGGGCGCGCCTGATTGACGCGTTAGTGATCACGCCGGTCCGCATCTTTATTTGGGTCATTTTTTTAGGGACCGCCTATCAATTGGCGTTCAGACAATTTACCGAGGTATTTCGCATGGCAAAACTCCAAAGGCATCTTGATAACCATGTCGTCATCTGCGGATTCGGTCATACCGGCTACTCGACTGTCAAAGAACTGCTAGCCAAGGGAACGAACCCTGATCAGATCCTGGTCATCGATCCTGGCGAAGAACGGGTACGTATCGCTGGAGAACTGGGAGTCGTGGCACTCAGAGGCGATGCGACGCAGGAAGACCTTCTGAAATATGGAGCGTTCCTCAATGAAGCCAAAGCGGTCATTATTTCCGCCGGACGTGATGATACCAATGCTCTCATCTTGTTAACCGTCCGTCATCTGAATTCACGCTGCCGGGTGATTGTCAGTGCTAAGGAAGAAGAAAACGTTAAGCTGTTTCGTCAGGGCGGGGCACAAACCATTATTTCTCCGGCGACCTATGGCGGATATATGCTAGCAGCTGCGGTGGATCAACAATATTTGGCCGATTATTTAGAAGATTTTTTAACGGCTGGCGGAAAGGTCAATTTCGAGGAGCGAACGGTCGACAAGCAGGATGCCGGAAAGTCGGCATTAGATTTACAGCCGGATGTGCTTCTTCGGGTGTATCGTCAAGGATCGATTCTTTCCCCCTGGGAATTTCAAAAGAGCCACAAGCTGGAGCAGGGCGACGTGATATTATTATTCAAACCGGTTTTGGAGGATAAGGCTTCCTCCTAACGGCACCACCCCGCCTCTTATGAGTTATGAGCATCCCCAAGGCCATGCGTTCCATGGCTGTCAACGGTGGAATACTCAAAAGAGGAGATGCCACCCATTGACTAGGATCAACATCATCCCGATCACACCTATGAAAGTAGCCACTCCCCGTCTCAGATGATGAACAGGTATGGATCCAGTCACTTGTGATCCAAACATCAACCCGAGAAGGCTGCCGAGTAACACCAATCCCGTTAACACAAAATCCAGGTATGCCACCTTCAAATGGCCGGCCACACCGCCAATGGAAATAAGGGCGATGATGAGAAGCGACGTTCCTATGGCTAAACGAATAGGAAACCCCATGAGAAACATCAGGGCGGGAACAATGAGAAATCCTCCTCCAACCCCAAAAAATCCCGTCAACAGGCCCACTCCCCATCCAAACGCTAAGGCTTTCAACGCACAGCGCACGGAAAATTCTTTTGCGCACCCGCTCGGGATGTCGTTGTGTTCCCCCTCATAATTTTTCCAAAACGTCCACACGCTAATAAACAGAAGCAAATTGCCAAATGAAAAGAGGACCAAGGTTTCCGGAACGAGCTGATGGCCATGAGCGCCCACCCAAGCGCCTATCATCCCGGTCACGCTAAATAAAAGGGCGGAGACAACGTGAACCTGCTGCTGCCGGCTTTCCTTCCATGCTCCAAAGAGCGACGAATATCCAACGACGATAAGCGACATGGCAGTGGCATTTTGTACCGGTACGCCAACCACATAGACCAATAAGGGAATGGCCACTAACGATCCGCCTCCCCCGGTGGAGCCCAATAACAGGCCGACGAGTCCACCAGACAGAAGGGCCAACAGATAATAGTGGAAGTCCATTAGAAACTACAGTGCCAGACGAAAGAGGTAGAAAGGAGGAAAAAGTGAAAGGATAAGGTATGAGACGTCAAAATCTGGCGACACTCTGTAAAAAACCAGGAGGGAAATGCAAGAATTCATGGACGGCGACGAACTGTCGGAAGAAGAGCGATAGGGGGAAAAAAGAGAGGAGAATGCTGCTTCTCCTCACTGGACTCCCCTAGAAGACAGGAAGGGCATCGTTCCTCCCTCATTGAAATAAAGAATCCCGCTTAATCTGATCGATGCGGATGTCTCGTTCTTTCTGATCAATTTTCTCGTCTTTAAAATCTTGTTCAACCCGATCTTTTTGATTTTTCAGATGATATTCATAGCCCCCGGCGCCAGCGGCGGCCCCACCCACCGCGCCAAGGCCGAGATTGCCTGCGGTGCTCCCACAGGCTGTAAGACTTAACAAGGCCATGCCTACAAGTACCACATGAATCATATTCTTCATAAAGCCTTCTAGAGTATGAGTGAACAAAAAATTGAGAGGGGAGTACGAGCTCATTGTATGGATAGAAAACGAATGAGACAAGAGTCCGCTGATTCAGTCGATGTGTCCTGTCAATGCACTTTTTCGAGTATTGGTTATACCAATGGGAAAATCCTTCCTTCTGTCGTGGGCTAGAGAATAAGCAATTATGGGTGTCTCTCCGAGGAAGTCAAGGTGACAGAATTTTGCCCAAAGAGATAAGCAGCCAGAAGTGATATTTGGTCATCAGGAATTGGGCACCCGAATGCTTGTTTCATTTTTAACACCAACGACTGCCACTTCTCTTGAGAATGAAGTGGTTGGGTATAAATATAATCCGCCGAATGACAAATGAGGCAATAGGTATTGGCAACCTCCTGTCCTGGTCCCGGCTGGAAGAACATGGGATCCGGGGGCAACGCAAAGGTTTTAAGAGAACGTATTTCTTCCCCCGCCCAGGCTATCTGCCCCAAATTCATGGGAACGGCTCCTACAGCGATAGTGATAAGGAAGAAAAGTGAACGCCACCGCATGGTGTATGGATTATCCTTCCGTCGTGATGTGAACGGTTTCCACCGCATTGCGTAAATACCCGTCTGGGTTCCATCGCGCATGGAGTTGTTGCGATTCACCAATCCGGTTTATGGCCAGTGTTTGCAATTGGTACTGGTGTCCTGGGCGCAAGAACACCCGAATTTCCCACAGACGAAAACTAAAATCCCCATAATCTTTTCCCAACGTCGTGGCTTCCCAGTGGGTGCCCCCGTCTAAAGAAAACAACACTTGATCAATCCCATACCCCTGGTCAAATGCAATCCCTTTCACCAGAGTTGGGCCGCCGGAAATTGATGCACCATTTGAAATATTGGTAATAAAGGAACGAACCGGCATGGTCGAAATGGGAACGGTGTGCCTGGGTTTCTCTCCAGGCTGGAGACACCCACAGGCATTGTCAGGAATGCGATAGGCGGGATCCATCCAAAAAGTATGATCTTCTTCGTTGAGCACTTCGAGGTCATGAAGCATTTTCACCCAATAGGTTGCATACCAGCCCGGCACCACGAGTCGAAGAGGAAAGCCATTTAAAATTGGCAGAGGCTCGCCATTCATGGCATACGCCACGAGAACATGATCCCCGAAGGCATCGTTCAAGCTCAATGATTTGAGAAAGTCTGGCGTGGTATCGGCAACGGGTCGATCCAACCCGTCAAAGCGGATACGACGGGCGTCCTGTTCCAATCCGGCTTTTTCAAGTAAGTCGCGCAAGCGCACTCCCGTCCAAATGGCGTTCCCCATGGCTCCATGGCCCCATTGACCACCGGCTACTCGAGGCTCGGAAAATCCGCGACTGTTTCCTGAGCATTGACAGACGGCAGCTATGTCCACAGGCTCAAAATCTTTTTGCAATGTTTCCACACTTAGAGAGTAGGGATGTTTGACGCGTCAACGGATAGTCAATCGAAAAGTATTCAGATCAATGGTTGTCGGAATATTGGCTACATGCCAGCGGACAAAGAAGGCGTCATTAGGGGTAAACACATAGTCATTGAAGAGAGGAAAAGGAGTTTCTAACTGGGGTGGCCGTGTCGTCATCACCATCAATGGGCGCTTCTGAGGAAACGCCACCAAAGGCCTATGCCCTCGTGGGAACGGAAGGTCAACGGCTGGTGAAGTGCCGGCATTGACCGTGCGTGCTCCAAGAAAACTCAGACCTCCAAGGATGAGACCGGTCTGAAGGAACCGCCGGCGGGTTAATCTCTCAAGAGGAATTCGTGGATAGTCTGTCATGGCAAGGCATCCAATGGGTTGCTTGTAGCAAGAGTCTTTCTGTTTCCGCAAGGACTGAAACATTCTTCGTGTCGCACGCTCATATTATGTGTTTCCAGCATGGGATCGGGATGAAGCGATTTGAGAGACGGGAAGAGTAAAACGAATAGTAGTGCCACGGCCTTCTTCGCTTTCCACAATGATGTGACCGTGATGAAGATCGATGACATCTTTCACAATTTTGGTCCCGAGACCGGTTCCACCCTTTTTGGTGCTAATGGACTGAGAGGTAAACAGTCGTTCTCGAACGTCGGGCGGCATTCCTCGCCCGGTATCGGCCACCGCCAACTCTACCGTATCTGGACGCGGTCCCGGAAATCCGCTGACCGTCACGGATCCTCCAGGGGGAACTTCGGGGATAGCATTGTTGATAAGATTATAAAAAGCATTGAACAACCGGCGTTCATCTGCATCAATAACAGGGAGTGCGTCGAGACCATCGGTCTGCAGGGTGATGCCCTTTTCCGCAGCATAGGTGCGAAGAGTGTCAAGCACCCATCCACAATGCTCCGTATGCGGCAGGGAGTGAAATGCGGAGGACTGGTGACACCTTTTACGGCATCCGCAATTTCCCTCACACGGTCCTGAATACGCCGGGCATTGGCGACAATCATGTGAATCAGATCCAGGCTGTTGGCGTAACTGGTCTCGGCCCCTTTGACCTTTTCCCGGATTAAGGAAGGGAACTGTTCGTCCAATTCATCCTTTAATAAATCCGCACCCGACAGCACGGGCATCAACATATTTTTTATATCGTGCCCGATATCCCCAAGAACTCTCGTCACTTCGGCGAGTTTGGCTTCTTCGAATAATCTGGCCGCCATCTGTTTCTTTTCCGTGATATCTTGAAAGGTCACCACGGCTCCCACCACTTTCCCCGAGTCATCGGTAATGGGAGTACTGCAATATTGGACCGAAAATCCCGTTCCATCCTTTCTCCAAAACATCTCATCCTCTCCCCGATGGACCACACCCTCCTTGTAGGCTCCATAAATGGGGCACTCTTCTTTGGGATAGGGGCGGCCATCAGCTTTGGTGTGATGCCAGAGAGAATGGCTTGGCTGTCCAATTAACTCCCGCGGGGCATAACCCAACAGTGCGGCGGCGGCGGGGTTCACGAAGGTATGCCGTCCATTCAAGTCAAGGCCAAAAATACCTTCTCCGGCAGCAGTAAGAATTCGATCGGTGTGCAGGCGAAGCTCCATGATGGCTCGTTCGGCTGCTTTGCGTTCGGAGATATCTCGAAAGGTCACTACGGCGCCAACAAGGGTTCCTTGCTCATCCCTCATCGGAGTGCTGGTATATTCGGCTGGAAAACTCGTGCCATCTTTACGCCAGAACACTTCTGTGTCGCCATGATGAACATATCCATCTTTATACGCCCCATAAATGGGGCACTCTTCTTTGGGATAGGGGCGGCCATCAGCTTTGGTATGATGCCAGAGGGAGTGGCTAAACCGCCCGATCAATTCCTGGGGATCATAGCCCAGCATCGCGGCTGCGGCAGGATTGACAAAGGCAGTCTTCCCTTCCAAATTCAAACCCACGATCCCTTCCCCCGCAGCTTCTAAGATGAGCGCGTTTTGCCGTTCAAGACTTTGAATCGTCTGACGAGCCAGGTGGCGTTCACGTTCATCCCGAACGAATGCGCAAATATAGTCTTGCCCTTCGAAAGAAAAATTCTTGCAGGAGACCTGGACGGGAATACGTTCTCCTGACTTACTCTGAAGCGTGGATTCAAAATTATGGAGATCTCCGGCTTTGATGTGTTCCCAATGGTCAGGCCATGCCTCAGGTGGCAGGCTGGGGCAAAAGGTGTGTACCGCCATGCCCTCCATTTCGTCGGTGGAATATCCTAATAATTGGCTGGCGACCGAATTGACTCGATGGCATCGGGCCTCTTTATCGACCCAGAAAATAGCATCAGGGGCATTGAGGATGGTGAAGTGCGCCAGCTGGGCATCTCGATCGAAATCCTTAGGGAAATCGAGCATGGTGTCTTCCTTGATTAGTCCCCGAGGACCGGGAAGAGAGTCGCCGGTCCTCGGGATGTTTGCGAATTTCCAGGTTTCAGGAAAATTTCTGACAGCCCTTTGTTCATTGCGCCAAAGTCCGAATGTACTGAATGAGTTGCCACACCTGTTCGTCAGGCAATCCGGCAAAAGCCATCATGCCGGTTCCAGGGGAACCTTTCTTGATAACCCAGAACAATTGGCCGTCTGAGATGTCATTCATCGTCTGGCCACAAGTGAAGTTGCGAGGGGCTGGAATTAACCCACCACCTAATGGCCCTCGCCCGTCACCTTGTTCGCCATGGCATTGTTTGCAGGCCAAGGGTTGGGCGGTTTCCTGGAAGAGTTTTTTTCCGGCATTCACATTGGCTTTACTTGCCGAGAGCGGATTCACCAGCATACGAAAATCTGCAGGAGCATTCGGGGTCTTGCGTGGCTGAGGGCAAACACCCAACGGACCTGCGCCAGGAGTCCCGCTTATGGCGGATGTAGGCGCACCTTTAAATGTGGCGCGTAAAAAGGCAATCACATCGGCCATTCCCTGTTGTCCGATGGTCAGGTTCCAATAGGGCATTGAGAGGGATTTCCCGACACTACGCCCTCCGTGATTGACCACGTTGTAGAGATAGTCCATCGGAAGTTGGTCAAAGGCCATATTGGCATGGATAGCGGGCTTGGGGTTCAGGCCGGATGCCGCCGGACCATCCCCTTTGCCTTCCGCGCCATGACATTGTGAGCAGTATTCTTTATAAATCAGTTTCCCCCGTTCCGCACTAGCTTT